>DOMR01000191.1 GCA_003509845.1 Chitinophagaceae bacterium
TTTGAATGGGCCACTAAGCAATCTTCTCATTGGAAGCCTAAATACTATTTGGCTTTATTATTAAAGGATCGTAATAAGGTTACACAGGCCAAGTCCATTTTTACTTCCTTACAAGGGGAACCTGATTACGCGCCATTCTACGCAACACGTGCTGCTTTATTTATGAGTGAAACTACTCAGCCGAGTGCTTTAACAGCAACCATCGCTGATTTAAACAAAGCTATTGGCCTTGATAAAAATCAATGGCGTTACATTAAAACCTTAACTGAATTATACAATAATCAGTTTGCGTTTGCGAAGGCACTTGAAGTTGTTGCCCCTTATTATAAAGCACATACGGATAATTATATCATTGGTATGTTGTATGCAAAAACATTGATCCATAATAAGCAGTATACCACTGCCGACCAATTATTAGCAACCTTAAATATTATACCATTTGAGGGTGCAACTATTGGCCATGAATTGTATCGGGAAGCGAAGTTGATGCAGGCATTGGTACAACTTCAGGAAAAAAATTATACCGCTGCACTTAATTTTATTAATGAAGCCAAACTATGGCCTGAAAATTTAGGCGCAGGTAAACCTTACGATGAGGACATTGATATTCGTACAGAAAACTGGCTAGCTTATTTATGCTATAAAAATTTAAATAATGCTAAGGCGGCAAATGAAATGCTATTGGCAGTTGTCAACTTTATGCCAATACGTTCAAACACTATTAGTAATTTTTATGCAGGGAATCATTTGATTTCATTATGGGCTTATGCTGCATTGAATCAAACAAGTCAAGGAGCAGAGTGGATTAAAAAACAACAAGCAAAATTTCCTGATAATAAAATTATGCAGTGGGCTTCTAGCAGCTACCAACAAAAAAAGGTACAACCTATTTCCATACAATCCGAAGATGCCACTGTTAGAATTATTAAGCAATTAAGTTTGACTAAATAATTAAATTAATATTTTATGAATAAATTTTATACAACCATTGCTTTGCTTTTTTCAGTTGCTTGTTTGCATGCGCAAACTGCGCAAAGAGTCTATCCTTCCAGTACCGAAGTAGTGAAACCCATTCATAAAAATAATTTCAACAATGACAATACCTGTCCGGAGCGGAAGCAAGGTGGTAATCCCCAAATGGTCAATGGCTACTTGGTTTTTAATGGTTCCATGGATGGCAACCGACAAGTGGATCCGCAAGTGGCAGTTGGTGGTGGTTATGTCATGGAAGGCACTAATAGTGGTCTTATTGTATATGACAAACAAGGCAACTATGTGCAAGGTGTAAAGCAAAGTTGTTTTAATAACGGTATTGATCCGAAGCTTTGTTTTGATATGCATAATCAAGTATTCATTTTTGATTTATGGTGGTATTATGATAAGCCTAAAACAAAGCCAGTAAATATTGCAGTTTCTGAAACCAATAATCCTTTAAGCGCATGGAATGTGTATCCTGTTTCTAGAACAGCCGAAGTGGACGGTGGTGGAATTGGCTATAGTAAAAAATGGATTGGCTATTCCTACCCAGGTGGCGTTGAAAATACTTTTGTTTTAAAAACATCCGAAGCGAAAGCTGGTAAGGATGCAACGGTATATCATTTTAAAGGAAGCTTGGGTCATCCCGTTTTTATGCAGGATGCCATTGATGATTTATATTTCTTTTCTATTGAAGATGATAAGTTTGTAATAAAAAAAGTTACTGAAGATGAAATGGGAGTTCCCTATGTAGTAGAAGTTTCTTCCAAGCCACATCAATTACAATATATTGATTACCCACCACCATCTTCTCAATTCGGTACCACACAAAAAGTATCTAGCGGGGATCGCAATCCAAAAAACTTAGTTTTTCAAAGTGGACATATTTGGTTTTCACAAGCGGTTAATTGTGAGGGTCGCTCTGCAGTGCAGTGGCATCAGATAAATGCAAAAACTGGGGCCATCGTTCAAACTGGAATTATTCGTAGCGATACTACTAATTATATTCAAACCACCATTGCGGTTAATAAACGCAAAGATGTTTTAATCGGATTTCAGGAAGTAAGTGAAAACAGTTTTATAAGTCCAAGGTTTGTTTACCGCAATGCTAAGGATCCTAAAAATACGGTCCAACCCATGGTGAGCGTGGGTCAAGGGAAGGGGGCAACCGATGGCCAATCCTGGGGCGACTATAGTGGTAGCATTATTGATGGCGATAATTTAACCGATTTATGGACTATCCAAAGTATTACCAATGATAAAGGCAAAGGAGAAACAGTGATTGTTAAAGTGCCTTTTAAAAAGTAAAAAATTTTATAAATTTTAATGAAAAAATTATTCATATTAGTATCGTTCTCTATTTTGTTTTCACCATCTATGAATGCGCAGCCCATTTTGTTTAAAAAAGTGGGTCAATTATTATCCAAAGAAATTTTGATTAGGGCAAATCAGGAATTAAAATTGAAACCAATCACAGTAACCGCATCTTATAGTGATCGTTCAGCTGGAGGGAGGCATGATTTTTTTTCAGAAGCTGATTATTGGTGGCCTGATTCCTTAAATCCAAGTGGTCCTTATATTCAAAAGGACGGTCAAACAAATCCTGCAAATTTTTCTGAACATCGTCTTGCCATGATACGTTTTAGTCAAATGGTGGGCAATTTAACATCCGCTTATCTTTTAACTAAGGATAATAAATATGCAATTAAAGCAATACAACATTGTAAAGCTTGGTTTGTGGATACTGCTACTAAAATGAACCCCTCTTTATTGTATGCGCAAGCGATCAAGGGAAAGGTAACAGGAAGGGGTGTAGGAATTATCGATATGATTCAAATGATGGAAGTTGCGCAAAGTGTGTTGGTTTTAGAGAAGCAACATGCAATTACATCGGCCGACTTTATTGAAATAAAAAAATGGTTTCAACAATATCTTCAATGGGTCACCACACATCCTTATGGCATTGATGAAAGAGAAGCCAAAAATAATCATGGCACTTGTTGGACCATGCAAGTAGCGGTATTTGCCAAATTAGTGAATGATACAGCCTTACTGAATTATTGTGACAACCGCTTTAAGACAAACCTCCTTCCTTCACAAATGGATATGAATGGCAGTTTCCCCTTGGAACTTAAGCGGACCAAACCTTATGGGTATTCGCTATTTAATTTAGATGCGATGTATACATTAGCCTATGTGTTATCTACCAAAGAAAATAATTTGTGGGAATTTAAAACAGCCAATGGTTTAAGTTTGAAAAAGGGAATTGAATTTTTATATCCTTTTGTTCAAAATAAAAATAGTTGGACCCTGCCTAAGGATATCATGTATTGGGAAAATTGGCCTGTAGCCCATCCTTTTTTACTATTTGGTTATGCAGCTTATGGTAATCAAAATTGGTTAAACACTTGGTCGAACTTGGAACACTTCCCTACGACCGCTGAAGTCATCAGAAATTTACCAATAAGAAATCCACTTCTTTGGATTACTAATAATTAAATATTTAATTTTAATCATGAATAATTTTATAATGAAAAAAGCAGTTCTATTTTTAATTTTAGTTTTTTGTATGGGTATTAACGTATCCTATGCGCAAATAAATAGCAAACCCAATATCGTTTTTATTGCAGTAGATGACTTAAAGCCTGAAATAGGGGCTTATGGCAATAAGATCGTAAAGACACCTAATATTGATCGTCTTGCTAAAATGAGCACGGTGTTTATGCGCAATTATTGTCAACAGGCTGTTTGCGGTCCAACGCGTGCAAGTTTAATGACGGGGTTGCGTCCAGATGTCACTAAAATTTGGGATTTAAAAACACAGATGCGTGATATGAATCCAGATATTTTAACATTGCCACAATATTTAATTTCACAAGGATACACAACGGTAGGAACTGGAAAAATATTTCATCCTAGTAGCGCCATAAAAAAAATTGATCCAATTTCCTGGAATGATACCTACTTAGTTGCAAAGCCTTCCGATTACGC
>DOMR01000089.1:0-428 GCA_003509845.1 Chitinophagaceae bacterium
TTGAAGGGCATTAAATTTCAAAGAAATTATGGAAAGTCAGCAGCCTTAAATGAAGGCTTCAAAGCTGCACAAGGTGATATCGTTATTACCATGGATGCAGACCTACAAGATTCTCCTGAAGAAATTCCAGAATTTGTAGAAATGATTAACAAACAAGGTTATCATTTAGTAAGTGGATGGAAGAAAAGAAGATATGATAACACCTTCACTAAAAATATTCCTTCCAAAATATACAATGCAGTTGCGCGTAAAAGTTCAGGCATACAACTACACGATTTTAACTGTGGCATAAAAGCGTATCAATTAAAAGTGGTTAAAAGCATCGAGGTTTTTGGTGAGATGCATAGGTACATTCCTATATTAGCCAAATGGGCAGGATTTAAAAAGATTGGCGAAAAAGTGGTAGTGCATCAAGCCCGTAAATATGG
>DOMR01000089.1:507-2040 GCA_003509845.1 Chitinophagaceae bacterium
CAATTTTTATCCAAATTTGGCAAGAAACCCATGCAATTTTTTGGGCTCATTGGCTCTTTATTTTTCATGATTGGATTGATATCCTTTGGATTCATCGTCACAGGAAAAATTTTAGATCCTAATTATACCGTAACTAATAAACCTAGTTTTTATATCGCACTAACTTCCATGATGGTTGGTATGCAATTGTTTTTAGCTGGTTTTATTGGAGAATTAGTAAATCGTAATGCATCTGAAAGGAACGTCTATTTAATTGAAGACAAACAAGGATGGTAAACAATTTGGTCATAATTGGCCCGGCCTGGCCTTTACGTGGTGGCCTTTCTGCTTTTGATGAAAAACTTGCTACGCAGTTTACAGAAAAAGGTATTCAAACACGTATTGATACTTTCTCCTTACAATACCCTTCCATTTTATTTCCAGGGAAAAGTCAATATACGACCGATAAAAAACCAAATAATGTTAACATAGACGTTTGTATAAATTCAATTAATCCTTTCAATTGGATCAAAATTGGACTTAAACTATACCGTGAAAAACCAGACTTAATTATTGTACGATTTTGGATTCCATTTTTAGCCCCTTGCTTGGGTACGATATTAAAAATTGCTAAATTAAATAAACACACCAAAGTCATTTCGATTATAGATAATATGATCCCACATGAAAAAAGAATGGGCGATCGTTTATTTACAAAATACTTCGTAAAAACAGTAGATGGATTTATCGCCATGAGTGAAAAAGTAAAAAATGACATAAAAACATTTTCACACAAACCTGTTTCTATTTCACCGCATCCCATTTTTAATCACTTCGGTGATCCAATAACAAAAATGGAAGCAAGGACAAAATTGGAATTACCACAACAAGAAAAGATCATTTTATTTTTTGGTTATATACGTAAATACAAAGGCCTTGATTTATTAATTCAAGCAATGGCTGATGAAGCAATTAAGAATTTAGGTATTCAATTAATGGTTGTGGGTGAATTTTACGAGGATGCACGTGGCTATCATGATTTAGTTAACGCCCTAGGTTTACAAGATCAAATTAAATTTTATTCCAACTATATACCGGATGGGGAAGTGAAAAATTATGTTTGTAGCGCTGATTTTATCATACAACCCTACAAAAATGCCACCCAAAGTGGTGTCACTCCCCTAGCATATCATTTTGAAAAGCCAATGTTGGTGACCAATGTAGGTGGATTAGCGGATACGGTACCGAACTTAAAAACAGGTATTGTGGTTACGCCTAATACAGAAGCTATAACTAAAGGGATCGAAACCTTATACGAAATGGGTGAAAATCACTTTATTCCCAATATTATCGAAGAAAAGAAAAAGTATAGCTGGTCACAAATGACCGAAAAAATTTTAGCTTTGTACCAGCAGTTATAAAACAAATTTTAAAGAAAGTAATCATACATATGCATCATCAAAAAATTTCATCCATTATTAACGAATCAATTAAAGTAAAACAAGCCCTTATGGTTGATGCGCACTTAATTGCCCAAATTGATACAGTCGTTAA
>DOMR01000089.1:2117-4773 GCA_003509845.1 Chitinophagaceae bacterium
GATGCACAACATTTGGCTGCTGAATTTTCTGGACGTTTTTATAAAGACAGAAAAGCATTGCCTTCTGAAGCATTGCATTGTAACACTTCTTATTTAACTGCTGTGGCAAATGATTATAGCTACGAAGTCATTTATGCAAGATTAATAGAAGGGATAACAAAACCAGGGGATGTATTAGTGGGCATAAGTACTTCAGGGAATTCTAGAAATATTGTTAAAGCATTTGAAATGGCTAAAACCAAGCAAGTCGTTACCATTGGATTTACTGGAGATAAAGGTGGTAAGATGAAAGAAATTTCAGACTACTTAATTAATGTTCCATCTAATGATACCCCACGAATTCAAGAGTCCCATATTTTAGTAGGACATATAATTTGCGAATTAGTAGAAAGTAATATTTTTGGATAATTTCCGAATAAAATAAACAATTGCATTTTGTCATTTAACTTTTCAGATATCAACCCCAATTGGACACTATTTTTAGATAGAGATGGTGTAATTAATGTTGAAAAGGACAATGACTATATTAAAACCTGGAATGAATTTGAGTTTTACAATGAAAGTATTGAAGCCCTACCCATTTTAGCGAACTTATTCAGAACCATTGTTATTGCCACCAATCAAAAAGGTGTTGGACGTGGTATGATGACCGAATCTGATTTGAATCAAATTCATCAGAATATGTTGCGAACCATAGAAACCATCGGTGGCAGCATTGATCATGTATTTTATTGTACTGATATTGAAAACGACTCCATCAATCGTAAACCGCAACCAGGTATGGCCTTACAAGCAAAAGAAATGTTTCCTTCTATTGATTTTAGTACTTCAATTATGGTCGGTAACAGACCAAGTGATATGGCATTTGGTCGTAATGCAGGTTTACATACCGTATTTTTAGCCACAACCCATCCCGAAACTCCTTTCCCTGACCCAAGTATTGATTTTAGATTTAACAACCTACTTGAGTTTGCAAATGCAATATCAAAATAAGTATAAGATAATGAAACAATTTATTTTAATTGGTGCAATACTTATTTCAATTCATTGCAGTGTTGACGGGCAGTCTATATTTAATTACGATTCCACCGGGACACAATTACAAAAACTGGCTAGCCTTATACAGGAAGATACCATCCTTAGAAATCGATTAAATGCGGATAGTATTTTCACAAGAGCATTGGTACAAACCTTAAAAAATCCCTACTCCTTTAAGTTCAACTTTGACTCATTAACAGCGATTAAACATATTATTTCCCCTGATGGACGTTTTAAATTTTTTAGTTGGCAGGTGGACTTGGGTGACGGCACATATCGTCAAAGAGGCGCCATGCAACTTCCTACCCAGGAGGGACAGCTTAAACTATTACCATTCTTTGATAATTCTGATTTTGTACAAAATAATACATTGGGCGTGTATGATAGAAAAAAATGGATTGGAGCTATTTACTATGATATCATCCCATTGCAATACAATGGAACTACCATTTACACCTTATTAGGATTTGATGAAAATAATACCAGTGTATCTAAAAAAATAATTGAAGTAGTACGTTTTGAAAATGAAGAACCCGTTTTAGGTGGCGATTTTTTTAAATTCCCATCTGATCCAACCTACCCCGTCGGAACCATTGATCGTTTTATATATAACTTTAAAAAAGGGAGTAACGCTATTATAAAATATGAGCAATTAAAAAACAGAATTATGATTTCTGAATTAGCCAGCACAGACAATGATTTAAAAAATCAGGAAACCTTGGTGCCCTCTGGTAATTTTAAATATTTTGCCTGGATAAATAATAAATGGGAATTGTCAATCAAAGAAGAAAATTCGTACAAAAAGAAATAAAAAAAGTCTACAAAAATGAAGACTTTAAATATCATAGATTTCAGTAAATGATTAATCTAGTTTAAGCACCGCTAAAAATGCTTCCTGCGGAATTTCCACATTACCTATTTGACGCATTCTCTTTTTACCTTCTTTTTGCTTCTCTAATAATTTACGTTTACGGCTAATATCACCACCATAACATTTAGCAGTAACATCCTTACGCATTGCACTAATATTTTCCCTAGCGACCACTTTAGCACCAATGGCTGCTTGTATGGCAATTTGAAATTGTTGCTTCGTCAATAATTCTTTTAACTTCTCACAAAGTCTACGCCCAAAATCTGAAGCTTTGCCTCTATGAATTAAAGCACTTAATGCATCCACCTTCTCCGAATTTAATAAAATATCCATCTTCACAATATCTGCATCTCTGAAACCAATTTGAGAATAATCAAAGGAAGCATAACCTCTTGTTTGACTCTTTAATTTATCATAAAAATCAAATACAATTTCTGTCATCGGCATTTCAAAAATCAATTCTACCCTAGTAGGTGTTAAATAACTTTGATTCATTAATATACCACGCTTGCTCAAACAAAGTGTAATGATATTTCCAATGTAATCCGGAGAGGTTATGATTTGTGCACGAATATAAGGCTCTTCAATATGTTCAATCTTTACGGGATCGGGCATTTCAGAAGGATTGTTCACTATAATTTTTTCACCTCTTGTAGTAAAAGCAATAAAACTTACGTTGGGTACCGTCGTAATTACAGTTTGATTAAACTCACGCTCTAATCGCTCTTGAATAATCTCCATATGAAG
>DOMR01000090.1 GCA_003509845.1 Chitinophagaceae bacterium
AAGTTGAATAACTTGAAATTACAATTAGCAGGAACCAAAGAGCGATTGAATGTTGAGTTCAAAGTGGAAATTGAGGATATCTTAGATGAAGGACGTTTAACAGATACTTCTTTGGATGAATTACAAGCCAATACAGACAGAATGAAAAAACGTCTGGAAAATATGGGTGAAGTAAATCCAACAGCCATTGAAGCTTATACGGAGATGAAAAAGAGATATGATTTCATTTTGGAGCAGAAGAATGACTTAGTGACTGCAAAGGATAGTTTGATGTTAACCATCCAGGAAGTAGAAGCCACTGCAAATCAGGCATTTTTGGCCACCTACAATACTGCGCGTGAAAACTTCCAAAAAGTATTTAAAGCCTTATTCACAGAAGAAGACTCTTGTGATTTAATATTGGTGGATCCAGATAATTTAGCTGAAACAGCCGTTGAAATTGTCGCACGTCCTAAAGGTAAAAAACCATCTTCTATAAGTCAGTTGAGTGGAGGAGAACGAACGTTGACAGCAACTGCAATGCTATTCGCTATTTATTTAATCAAGCCAGCACCTTTCTGTATTTTGGATGAGGTGGATGCGCCATTAGATGATGCGAATGTGGGCAAGTTTACGCAGATGATTAAAAAGTTCAGTGACAACTCGCAGTTTATTATTGTAACACACAATAAACAAACAATGAGTGCAGTGGATGTCATTTATGGAGTTACCATGCAAGAGCCTGGGGTAAGTAAACTAGTTCCTGTTGACTTTAGAAGTTTGAGTAACTAGGTATTTACTTTCAAAATAATTAAAAGGGGTTGCTTCAAAATGGAAGCGCCCCTTTTTTAAATTAAAAATTTATTAATACTTTGCTCAAGTCAGCGATCATATTATTTGTAGTTTGTTTTTTATTATACCTGCCATTTAGCAGGCAGCCTGATTATTTTGATAGTGAAACTGCACCTGCGACGATTAAGTTAAAGGATGGACGTGTTGTAGCGGAATACTCAGAATATGGAAAATATTATGCTATCAAAGTGGATTCAATGACTTATCATAATCGGATTGGAGCGCGTGTTGAAGTTATTTATGAATTACGCGAACCAGCGCATGCAAAAATTAAACAAGCTTGGGGGTATTGGTTAATCCCGGAGGAATTGGCTTGGTCATTTGGCGCATTTGTAGTTTTACTTGGCGTTGCTTATGCAACCACACATCGGCCACATCCCAATGCAATAGCGGAGCAATTAAAAGGAACTGATACACCTAAGAAAAAGTATGAATAGTTAAAAAATATTAAAAAAGAATAAATGCTATGTCGAGCGAACATTGTGAGCGAAGCGATCTGAGAGCCGAGGCATAGGTGTTTATTCTTATAATATTTTTTAGTAAATAGATTTGCTATTACCGTTTGAGTAGACGTTTTATTTCTTTGTCAACATCACGATTTTTGATGGTTTCTCGTTTGTCAAATTCCTTTTTACCTTTTGCCAAACCAATCTCCACTTTGGCATAGCGTTTTTCATTAAAAAATATACGAAGTGGGATGATGGAAAATCCTTTTTCTTTGACCTTGCCTTCTAGTTTTTCTAGTTCTCTTTTATTTAAAAGTAATTTGCGATCATGTACTTCAATGTGGTTATTTTTATTACCATGGGTATATGCATTGATGAATAAACCCCTTACCCAAAGTTCTCCTTTGTCAAACATGCAAAAGGAATCATTAAAACTCACCTTGCCCTCCCTAATCGATTTTACTTCAGTACCTAACAATACAATACCAGCCTCATACTTGTCCTCGATGTGGAAGTTAAAATAGGCTTGCCTATTATTGAGTTCGGTTTGTTTAACAACTTTTGCCATAAAAAATAATCCCAGTCTCGAATACTCAGGACCGGGAACAAAAGTAATATAAGTATTCTGTTTTGAATTAGAAACTTAGCTTGAAGGACCTTTAATTTCTAAAAAGGAAGGCGACTTCAGAAAGCTTGTTTTTTAACTCCTTACGATCAATGATAAAGTCTAAAAATCCATGTTCTAATAAAAATTCACTTCTTTGAAATCCCGGAGGTAAATCTTTTTTAATAGTTTCCTTAATGACCCTTGGGCCTGCAAAACCTATTAAAGCACCTGGTTCTGCAATATTAATATCGCCTAACATGCCAAAGCTTGCTGAAATTCCCCCAAAAGTAGGATCGGTTAATAAGGAGATGAAAGGTAATTTAGCATCACTTAATTGGGATAATTTACCACTTGTTTTTGCTAATTGCATTAAGCTAAATGCACTTTCCATCATACGCGCTCCTCCACTTTTACTAATGACTAAAAATGGGTGCTTATGTTGTATACAATAATCAACTGCACGACTAAATTTTTCGCCCATGACACTACCTAAGGAACCGCCAATAAATTCAAAGTCCATACAAGCAACCACCATAGACTCGTCGTTTACTTTTCCAACAGCAACACGCATGGAATCCTTTAAGTCTGTTTTTGCATGAATTTCATCCAATCTTTTTTGATAATTCTTTAAATCAGTAAAATTCAAAGCATCTTTACTTTTGATATTGTCAAACAATTCAGTGAATTCCGCATTGTTAAATAAAATGTCAAAATATTCATCACTCCCAATTCGGTGGTGAAAATTACACTTGGTACAAATAAATAAATTTTCCTTTAGTTCGGAGCTTGTACATATATGATTGCAGGAGGGGCATTTTGTCCACAATCCCTCAGGCGTTTCTTTTTTATCGGCTGTGGAAGTAGTAATCCCTTTTCTTATTCTTTTAAACCATCTGGATTTACTAGCATCATTGCCAATAGTTTCCTCGCCAGTTAGGTTTACTTCAATATCTTCTTCTCTGTTTTTCATTAGCATCGATTTTAAATAATATACACGGGCTATAATAGCTGCTGTGCTTATGCAATCGGTTTCGTTATTATGAAGTTATAAAAAAATAAACAGCCACCTAATTTTGGGTTAGTATGGCTGTGTTAAAATTTTGTTTAAGCGTTACGGTTAATGCAGTTTAAGTCGTTAAATGCAATTTCTAGACGTGAAATAAAGGATTCTTCCCCTTTTCTTAACCAAACTCTAGGATCGTAAAACTTTTTATTGGGTTTGTCTGCACCATCAGGATTTCCTAATTGGGTTTGTAAGTAGGCTTCATTCTTAATATAATATTTCAAAATGCCTTCCCAGAAAGCCCATTGCAAATCGGTATCTAAATTCATTTTTATTGC
>DOMR01000043.1 GCA_003509845.1 Chitinophagaceae bacterium
TGGCAAATTTTAACGGAGGCTTCCTTACTTAAAAATGTAGAAGTCACCTCTATTCTTTCATTAAATGGCGGCATTATTGTAACGACACTTAAAAATGGCATATACAGTTATGCAAATAACCAAGTGGTTAAAATTCAAACACCCACTACACAGCTAATTGAAAGTCAAAGAATTTATTCAGCCACTGTAATTGACAATACATGGATAGGTATTGCAACTACCAATGCAGGCGCAATGATCATAGATAGTAAGGGTGAATTAATTCAAAGCTTGACTAAAACGGAAGGCATTCAGAATAATAATATATTAAATATATTTTCAGACAAACAGGGAAACCTGTGGTTAGGTTTAAATAATGGTATTGATTGTATTGGTTTCAATAATGCAATCAAACATATCAATCCCAAATACCAGGATGCTTCTGCTTACGCAACTATTATACATCAAAACAAATTATATGTAGGTACATCTAGTGGTTTGTTTAGTGTGCCTCTTACTGAAAAAAATGATTTGAGTTTTAACAGAGGAACTTTTTCACCTATTGCAAATACGACAGGACAGGTATGGAATTTATCTGAAGTGAATGGGCAACTATTACTTTCCCATCACGAAGGTGCTTATATCATAAAAGATGATCAGGCGAAAGTAATTTCCAATATGACTGGTTTCTGGAATTTTCAATCCATCACTGGTATACAAAATAATACAGATGGGAATAGCTTCAATAATCGTGTAGTTGCGGGTAATTATAAAGGGTTGGCATTTTTTAATCAAATTGGAAATCAATTTGAACTTTCAAACCTGTTACCTGACTTTACACAATCCTCAAGATACGTAGCGGTAGATGATGGCACGCATATATGGGTATCACACCCCTTCCATGGTGTTTACAAAGTAGCCAAAGAAAATGAGAGCACTGAAAAAGTAAAAATATATACACAATCAAATGGCTTACCCTCCACATTGAATAATCATGTATTTAAAGTGAAAAATGAAATATTAATTGCTACAGAAAAAGGGGTGTATGGCTATAATGAAGCAAAAGATATTTTTGTTATTAATCAATTTTATCAAAATTTATTAGGCGAACAAAGTTTGCGTTATTTGAAGGAAGACAAGGAAGGTAATATTTGGTTTATACATGAGAAACAATTGGGCGTGATTGATATGTCAAGTAAAACACCGCGTATCATTTATATACCTGAATTGAATAATAAATTATTAAGTGGCTTTGAATTGGTATACCCAGTAGATGAAAGTAATATTTTCGTTGCTGGAGAAAGTGGATTATTTAATTTGAATTATAAAAAGTATAAAAAAAATGATTACGAATTACAGGTGCATATTCGTGAAGTAAGAATTACTGGAGATAATACAGATAGTTTATTATTTGGCGGCTACTTTAGTGGTATTAATGAAAAGCAAGCACAGAATAAAAATAGTAGGCCCGAGGTTGCAAGAAAATGGCAGTTGATTCATTTTGAATTTTCGTCGGCACTTTTTGGATTACAAAAAAACTTAGAATACAGCTACCGCTTAAATGGACTTGAAAATAATTGGTCAAAATGGACCAATAAAACAGAAAAAGAATACACTAGCCTCCCACCAGGAAACTATGTATTTGAAATTAAAGTAAGGGATAATTTAGGAGAGGAATCCGAGGTGGACAGTTTTGCATTTAATGTATTACCTCCTTGGTATAGATCCACCTGGGCTTATGGATTATATTTTGCCATCTTTATCCTCATAATTTTATTAATTACTAAATGGCAAAAAGGCAAGTTTATTATACAGCAACAAAAACATAATGAAGAACAGGAAAAATTGAATTATTTAAAGCAATTAGAAATTGATAAGGCAGAGGGCATGTTGACCGAGATTCAAAATGAAAAATTACAAGTTGAAATTGATTCGAAAAATTCCGAGTTAATTAACTTTACCATGCACTTAGTACAAAAGGGTGAATTGTTGACAGATTTAAAATCACATATGTCTAAAATGACAAAGCTGATTGACAGTCCTATTGCCCAAGAGGAATTGAAAAAAATGATTAAGGTTATTAATGATGCGGATAAAATGGATAAGGATTGGGAAAATTTCACCAGTCACTTTGACAAAGCACATAACTCCTTCACGGTTAATATTAAAGAAAAGTTCCCTAAGCTAACCGCCAATGAATTAAAACTTTGTACTTTTTTACGTGTAAACCTAACCACAAAGGAAATTGCGCAATTAATGAATATATCTATGCGTGGTGTTGAAATTAGCAGATATCGTTTACGAAAAAAATTAAATCTTCCTACCGAAATGTCATTGTTTGATTTCTTAAATGAAATTTAGTAGCTTACTTAGATTTTGTAAATAATACACATTTACATACCGCCCTTCTGTGCGATTTTTACAATTTAATTTCACTAAGGGGAACACCAAACAGTTTTAGTGTTAAAGTATTTAAATCTGTTTCATTTCCTTTTAGGTGGATCGTTTTTTGAATATGCGTTTGGGTATCGCCTGGTGATAAAGCCATTGCTGGCGATGACCCTTCTAATTCATAAAACTTACCCATTTGTTTGCCATCCACCGGGCCATCCGTATAGGCATTTAACGCATCGCCTTTAAAGGGTTCCGCCTGCATTTGCCATAATGAATTGACATAATCCGTTTTGCCTTTTGGCAAAGTAAACTGTATAATGGTTAAAACTTTATTTTGCGCATCATAGCTTGCCGCCATGGGCATTGCACGTAATGGAGAAATCCCTATTTTGCTTCTTTGCTTTGCATCTGCCTTAAATAATAAGTATCCATTTTTTACTTGTAATCTTGAGCTATCTAATTTTCCAAAGTAATCATCAGTAACAATTTTTCCTAGCCTAGTTTCCTCCCCTTTTTGATAGGGAACAAAAACCGTGGTATGGTCATTTGCTTGCAACATACTCAAAACCCAAATGGACAACTGACCTGTATTTTTGGTCCAAGGGAATTGGCCTATATTTTTTACTTTGTTTTCAGTTTCAAATCCAACCGCCTTTATCGAAGCGCCCGTTTTCATACCAAGGGTATTGGTAATATTTTCAGTACTTAATAATTTTATTTTTCTATTTACTTCCAAGTCAAATGGGGTACCCGAATAATTTAATAAATGAATTTTCTTATTAAAAACAGCCTCCGTGTTTGTTGTCGCTATTAAATCAAAGCCTTCGGTATCAAGGCTTGGCGGTACATACCAATTTTCAAACTTGAATTCGGTATTGGGTTTAAAATAAATGGAGAATTGCCCACCTTCTGGTCCTAACCAAAATCTTTCTTCGCCCCCAAAGGCATTAAAATGAGGCGTTAGTTTATTTGCTGCAATTAAATCATGGTTAATCCATCCAAAACTAAATCCCTTTTCACCTTCGGCCGTACTAGTCATTACGCGGCCTTGGTATTTTGGTAAAACAATTAAAGAAGCATCTCCATTTTTTAATAACACTAAATCCTTGTGGTATTTTTTTAAAAATGCTAGGTCATAACCAAATGAACCTTTTTTATTTTCATCCGAGACGCTCACTTGGGTATTTAAATTATTAGTTGGCTTGTCTAAATAAAAATAAGCAGTTGCAGTAACGGCATCGGTTCTATAAAAATTCATTCCAAAATTTTTATTATCAAAAAATGGATTGTTGATGCCTCCTTCAAAATTCGTATCTAATATTCCATAAGTGATGGGTGGTTTGCCCTTTAAATTTAATATATCACTTGCACCTTCTTGTTTAATGAAAAAAACAGGGGTAATATTTGCTCCTTGTTTGATTAATGATCTAATTTTTTCAACAGAACTATTTCCAATTTGCTGAATGGTCACTTTGCATT
>DOMR01000101.1:0-1541 GCA_003509845.1 Chitinophagaceae bacterium
AATGAAATTCAAAAACATATTTTTAATTCAAATGAAATAAGATTTATTCCAGGGCCACAATGGAATGATTTAACCAATGAATCTATATCAACTATTTTAAAGCACCCCTTTAATACAAGTTTGAACTCCAATCGCATGGGTTATACTTTAAAGGGACCTTCCCTGCAATTAATCGAACAAAAAAGCTATTTATCAAGTGCGGTAACCAGGGGCACGATGCAGTTACTACCCAATGGGGAAGTGATTGTATTAATGGCAAATCACCAGACCATTGGAGGCTATGCAAATATTGGTCAAATAATTTTGGTAGATTTACCTAAATTAGTACAGCACAAAAGCGATACCCCATTTCGCTTTAGCATATCTAATGTTGAAACAGCACATTCAGAATACAAACAAATGCAAAAATGCTTTAGCTAATATTAAATGTAACTATGCCAGATTCCTTGCACGATATAAAAAAGCATATTGATGTTAACTGCGACATGGGCGAAGGATTTCACAATGAAGGGGAGCTGATGCCTTTTATTAGTAGCGCAAATATTGCATGTGGTTTTCACGCAGGTGATGAGGATAGCATTAAGCGCACCATCGATTTGGCATTGGAACATAATGTTGCCATTGGGGTGCACCCGAGTTATGACGACAGAATAAATTTTGGCAGACAATCCCATTTCGTTTCCTTACTTGAATTAGCAGAATTGATTTCCGATCAATTATACTTATTTGAAAAAGTTTCCATCCCCATGGGACTTTCTTTACACCATATTAAATTACATGGCGCTTTATATAATGATTGTGCAAAGGATGCAGGATTAAGTAAAATTTTTATACAAACCATTCAAGCCATCAACCCAGACTTAATCGTTTATGGATTAAGTGGCAGCCATACCATACAACAAGCAAAAAACTTTGGACAACCTTTTGCCAACGAAGTATTTGCAGATCGCACTTATCAAAATAATGGGCAACTCACCCCAAGATACTTGGACAATGCACTCATATACGATCCAGAAATTGCAAGTGCACAAGCATTAAAAATAATATTTGAAAAAAAGGTATCCACAATTCACGAAGAAGATATTTCAATAATAGCAGATACCATTTGTATACATGGCGATGGATTAAATGCAATTCCTATTGCTACAAAACTGCATGAAGTATTAAAACAAAATAATATTGAAATCAAATATCCCTAATTCCAATCCTGTTTTAAAATCAATGACAGGCCTGAGTTTGGGCGCTGCATTTTTAATGGCCAATTCATCTATTGGCCCTGGATTTTTAACACAAACCTCCTTTTATACTGAACAATTAATTACAAGTTTTGGATTTGTCATTGTCATTTCAATTATTTTAGATTTTGGCGCACAAATAAATATTTGGCGTGCCATTACTTTAAGTGGTATGCGCGCGCAGGAAATTGCCAATGAATTATTTCCAGGTTTAGGCCATATTCTTTCCTTACTCGTGGTGTTGGGGGGATTTGCTTTTAATATTGGCAATATAGCAGGCTGCGGCTTGGCATTAAATATATTAAC
>DOMR01000101.1:1612-8060 GCA_003509845.1 Chitinophagaceae bacterium
ATTTTTTGGATCAATGAAATAGGAAAAACATTAGACCAATTAACCAAAATTTTAGGCATCCTAAAAATTGGACTTACTTTATTTATTGTTTACGCTGCACACCCTCCTATTTTAGAAGCAGTGCATCATACTTTTATTCCTGAAAAAATATCACTCATCGCCATTGTAACTATTGTGGGCGGAACGGTTGGCGGATATATTACTTTTTCAGGTGCACACCGTTTAATAGATGCAGGAATTTCAGGAAGTCAACATATAAAATTTGTAACCAAGAGTGCAACCACTGGAATTATCATTTCATCCTTCATGCGCTACATTTTATTTTTAGCTGCAGTGGGTGTGGTTTCACAAGGAATTCATTTAGATAAAAATAATCCCGCAGCGACCATTTTTGAAACTGCCGGCGGCAGATGGGGCTTATTTATTTTTGGTATTGTTTTATGGAGCGCTGCCATATCCTCCGTGATTGGCGCTTCCTACACTTCCTATTCGTTTATTAAAAACTTAAAAGCACGTTATTTACAAAATGAAAGATTAATGATTAGTTGTTTTATCATTATCTCCACATCCATTTTTGTGATTACGGGCAAACCCAAAGAGTTATTATTATTAGCAGGATTAGTGAACGGATTCATTTTACCATTTGCATTATCCATCATGTTAATCGCAGGAAGAAGATTACAGATACTCAAACAATTCAAATATCCTTTGTGGATTGAAATTGCAGGCTGGCTAGTGGTTGCGGTCATGGGCACCATGAGTGTGTTTGCACTCATTGAACAAATAGGAAAATAAAAAGTGGAGAATAGCGGGTTATCGATCTTTTACAAAGATTAAATTTAAATTACGCTTTCCTCAATTTAGTAATTATTATAATAGCAATAGGGTTTTAGCAATAGCATCACGCAAAACGTTTTCTACTTTTGCTTGCGAAGCAAAATCATTCCATTTATATACAGCAGCATGTACTTGATCAATAATAGCAACTGCCTTTTTGATATTCATTCTTTTGGCTACTTGTAGTAAATCTTCTCGAGTTATATTTTGTCGTTTGCCATTAATACTTAATGAATGTTGGCTTACCCATGTGCTTCCTGGACGAAAAGCATAGCAAATATCAAATGCTGGCGCCAATCTCCATTTACCCGCATTGTCCATGATAAATGAAAAATTCTTAGTGTGGTCATCGCAATTTTTTGCCATTACATTAAATACCATTCTACGAAAAAGTTGTTCCGCATCGGGATAAGGCAAAAGCATACTTCGCATGGTTTCAAAAAGTTGCTCGTAGCTAAAAGCAGCAATCTCATTAAAATCATAATGCATAATCGCACAAAAGCTTTGAACATGAAATTTGACATTATCAGATGCTCTATCAAAACGCTTAGTCATAAAATGCGCTCTGTTATTTTCTTCAAGTAATCTACATTCGGTCATTTCAATTGCAGCGGATTGCGCCATCAAATAATAAGCCATTTCAACTCTGCCATATCCTGATGAAGTGCCAATTTGTTGATCAACAACTCCGTCAAATTTTAATAACCAATGACTAAAACCGTAAGGTGCTTCAGCTTGACCAGAACGAATTTCATTTGTTAATGGATTAAAAGTAATCACCGCCTTCGCTCTTGCGCCTCCTGCAGAAGTACCAATTTTTAATATATCACTCAACGCTTTTGATTCATTAGCAGATAAATTGGTATTAAAATGTTGTTTTCCTGAAAGAATTTCTTGTGCGATATGAATCAAACTATTTAATTCAATTTTAGTAGCCTCATCATTCACCTTTGGCAATGCTGGCTCAAACTCTAAGGCTCCCATGCCCCTTTTACCGATAAAGCAAAGCAGCTCCACTGGATTCATACTATTAGCAGGACGACCATTTTGCGCCAACCACACATTAATTAAACTACTCCCGTATTTATCAGGTAATACATCGGCCAATAAGCCGGGTAATCCTTTGAATGTAATTACGTCTCTTAGTTCAGAAAATGAAAATATTTTTTTTGCCGCACCATCCATCGGCATTTTTAAAGGAGATAAATCCCATTCATTTTCAAAAAAAGAAGGCTGATATTCAAAAGTTGCTATCCCGGTATTTTCATTCCATGCAATTGCCCCAACCCGCTTATTCCAAATGTTGATGTATGCTGTTGTAATCATTACCAATCACTTTTAGTTTTTTTAATTTGCGAATCTTTTTTTACACTTGCTCTTTGACGCTTTTTTTGTTGCACTTTCGCTAGTTGCAATGGGCTCAATTGCTCCTTGACTTCAAAATTTTGGAACAAATGAAGCTGCTCCAACGCTCTTAATATCTGAATAAATGAAAGCAATGTACCACCCCCACCTTTTTCTACTTGCACAATAGTAGAGCGGTTGACGCCTGCTGCTAGCGCAACTTGATGTTGTGTTTTGTTCTGTTGTAATCTTGTTTGTTGAACAAAACTACCCAATAGCTCCAGAAAGGCCGGATCGCTCATTGCCTGTAAATACTTGATACCCTTTTCCATCAATGAATATGTTATGGTTGAATTAGACTTGAATTTAACTGAATAAATTTAATTAATGTAGTTTTATTCCATCACAAATATACTAAATTTATTTTAATGATGGATTTTTACAACATTTTATGGTTTAAATATTACATTTTGGGTTAAAACTTGCAAATATGCCTATCTTATTTGATCTGTGACCCATTCCTGACCCAAAATTGATCATCTGACCCAATACTTAGTTACCTGTATAAAAAGTAGCAAATACGTAAAAGCCCCACTAGGTGAGGCTTTGAACGATTAATTACTAGTGGAGAATACCGGGTTCGAACCGGTGACCCCTTGCATGCCATGCAAATACTCTACCAACTGAGCTAATTCCCCTAGGCATACAAAACTAAGTGCAATTGGTTAAAGTTCAATAGGAAAGAACTTAAAAATCAAGGCTTTCTAAAACAACTTTTAGAAAGTAGCCAATGGCTATAATTTTCCAACTTTTCTCATGAATAATTTTTTACAAATTTCTATTTACGCAACATTATATTTAAATAGACAAATAGGGAATAAAAAAAAGTGAAATAAAACATTGTTTTATAATTAGGCTTATCCGTGCTTTTTTCCTTGTAATACAAATATACCATGACCGCAACTACTAACAAAAAAGTGGTTATTAATCTTGACCAAAGCTTATGAATTGGGTCAATAAAACTATCTCTTATATACCAACTTGCCGTTACAATTGTACATAATGATATGTAGATTATAATAGACTCTTTTATTTTTAAAACTTTCATTTGTTCATTTTTTGATGAACTCAAATGAACGCAATTGAAGGATTTATTTTAAAGTATTTATACGAATGAAAGATATACAAATGTACCCAGCACTAATAAACTGGATGTACTTGTACGACAATCCTACAAATAAATTAATGATTTAAAAGTAATAACCAATACTGCAATACTACTAAAGCTCCCCTTTACCTTCTATCCAAAGCTTCACAGAATCAGTGGTAATTGATTTTGGTCGCTCTAATGGGAACCCTAATGCTCTATCCCAAGTTAAACTTGCTAATACACCTAATGCCCTGCTTACCGCAAACAATACAGTGTAAAATTCATATTCAACAATACCATAATGAACTAGTAAAGCACCACTATGTGCATCCACATTCGGCCATGGGTTTTTTACCTTTCCTAATGATTCTAAAATTGGCGGCACCGTTTCATAAATTTTCCAAACAGTATTCACTAATTTATCATCAGGTAAATGTTTTTTTCCAAATGCCATTTGTGCAGTAAAACGTGGATCTGTTTTTCTTAACACTGCATGTCCATATCCTGGAACTACTTTTCCTGCAGCTAAGGTTTGTTGTACGTATACTGAAATTTGATCTGCGGTTGGTTCATCGGTACCGATGCTTTCTTGCATTTCAAAAATCCATTTAATCACTTCTTGATTTGCCAATCCATGTAAAGGACCCGCTAAACCATTCATACCAGCAGCATAACTTAAATAAGGATCACTTAATGCAGACCCCACTAAGTGTGTAGTATGCGCTGAAACGTTTCCACCTTCATGATCGGCATGAATGGTCATATATAAACGCATTAATTCTTTGGTCGTCTCATCTTCAAAACCCATCATGTATGCCAAGTTACCTGCCCAATCCAATAATCCATTTGGGTGAATATGTTCGTTGTTTTTATATTTTCTTCTGTAGATATAGGCAGCTACTCTTGGTAAACGCGCAATTAAATCCATAGAGTCGTCGTAAGTATATTGCCAATAATCTTTTTTGTTCATGCCCTTCGCATACTCCTGTGAAAATTTACTTTCAGTTTGTAACGCCATCACACCTGCCACAAACATGGTCATGGGATGTGTTGACAATGGCAAAGCATCAATTACATCAAATACATGCGTAGGCACATGACTACGACGTTGCCAATTGTTAGTTATTTCTTTTACATCTGTATCATTTGGAATTTCACCAATCATCATTAAATAAAATAAACCTTCTGGTAAAGGCTCATCCCCTTTGGGTGCTTTTGGTAATTTATCTTGTAATTCAGGAATTGAAAAACCCCTGAAACGTATTCCTTCCTGCGCATCTAATAAACTTGTTTCAGTAACTAAACCAGTCATACCACGCATACCTTGGTAAACCTGTGCTAAAGTTATTTCGCCGATTTTTTTATCGCCGTGTTGTTTTAATAATTCTTTGATTTCAATACCTGCAGCAGTTGCCTTTTTCTCAAACCTGTCTTTAATGTCTTCCATATACCAAATATTATAATTGTACCTTTTAAATTTGGACACAAAGTTAACTAAAAAACCGGCTTATTTTGGTGCTTTTTTGTACAAATAATAGACCACCCAAATAAATAACATATTGGGTATCCAGGCAGCTATCATCGGAGGCAAATTCCCTTTGGTTGAAAATATTGTAGAGAAACGATCTGTAATAATAAATAAGGCTGCTATAGTAAATCCCATGGCCAAATGCGAGCCACTACCACCCCTAATTTTACGGCCTGCAATAATGGCCCCAATTAATGTAAGTAACAATACGGTAACAGGGGTTGCATCGCGACGATACCTTTCAATTTTTAATTCATTCGTTCCCTCAGAGCCCCTCATTTCTTCCAACTTGATTTGTTGGATAAGTTGCGGTGTGGTTAGTTTGTCTTTAGTGTATCTGTCTTTTTCTAAATCCACAGGTTTAAATGCAAGCTTTTTATGCATACTCTGCGTGTAAGAAACTGTTTCTCTATTATCAAAAACTTTTCTTTCAATCACTTCATTCAAAAGCCAATCTTTGGTAGCGGTATCATATAAAATCATTTCCGCTCTTATATTTGAAATAACTTTTCCGTTTTTTACTTGATAGGAAAAATAATTACTTCCTCGATTGGTTGCAGTGTCATAGCCATAGATACCTGCATAGGTTGATGAGTCAATTTTAAAATAAATATCTGACGAACTTTGCAATAACGCATTATAACTTGAACGCGCATCAATATAAGTAGCTTCAAATCCACCTCTGATTTTTTCTGCTTTCGGTATTACCCATTGATTGGATACCCATAAAAATAAACCCAACAAAGCACCACCCAACACATACGGCCTTAACCAACGATTATAAGAAACCCCGCTCGCAATAATGGCCACAATTTCAGTTTGTCCCGCCATTTTTGAAGTAAAAAAAATAACTGCGATGAATACAAATAGGGGGAATAATAAAGCGATGATATGTGGAATGAATCCATAATAATAATGGGTGATCACTTCGCCTGCGGATAATCCAGATTTTACAAAGTCATCTGTTTTTTCACTTGCATCAATCACTACGGCTATCACTGCAAATAAAAATATGGCGAAGAAAAAAACCGCCAAAAACTTTTTCAATATGTACCAATCTAATTTTTTCAATTAATGTTTGGTTATAAGCGTTGACTAATTTGTGGGACCATACTTGTTTTCCAACTGGAGTAATCTCCCAATTGTATATGCTTTCGTACCTCTCCTACTAACCAAAGATAAAAAGATAGATTCTGAATACTTGCCAATTGCAAACCTAATATTTCATCTGCCATAAATAAATGTCTGCAATATGCCTTGGTATAATATTGACTTAATTCATTGGGAAGTCCTGGATCTAAGGGGGAGAAATCTTTCGCCCATTTCAAATTCTTAATATTGATCACCCCTTGCGAAGTAAATATCATTCCATTACGGCCATTGCGTGTTGGCATAACACAATCAAACATATCCACACCCAAATCAATGGCTTCTAAAATATTCCAAGGCGTTCCCACCCCCATTAAATACCTTGGTTTTTGCACCGGTAAATTTTCACAACACAATGCTGTAAAATCATATAATTGTTGTTCGGGCTCCCCCACACTTAATCCGCCGATGGCATTACCCACTGCATTTTTTGAACTGAT
>DOMR01000101.1:8096-13972 GCA_003509845.1 Chitinophagaceae bacterium
TAAATTCCCCCTTGCACAATTGGGAATAAATTTTGTGTATACCCATATTTATCAGGTGTGTTATCAAAATGATGGACACATTTATCCAACCAAACATGGGTTAAATCCATGCTCTTTTTCACATAATCATATTCACTTGGAAAAGGCGGGCATTCATCAAAGGCCATAATAATATCACCCCCAATGGTTCTTTGAATATCCATCACTTTTTCGGGGCTAAACAAATGTTTGCTGCCATCAATATGCGATTGAAATATTACGCCCTCTGGCTTTATCTTACGATTGTTCGCTAAAGAGAAAACCTGATATCCACCACTATCGGTTAATATGGGACGATCCCAACCCATAAACTGATGCAAGCCACCAGCAGCCTCAAGTACTTCCAGCCCTGGTCTTAGGTATAAATGATAAGTATTACCCAATATAATTTGGGCATTGATGTCCTTTTTCAATTGCTGCTGTGTAACTGCCTTTACCGAACCAATGGTTCCCACTGGCATGAATATAGGTGTTTCAATCACCCCATGATCGGTGGTAATTTTACCAGCCCTAGCCGAGCCTGTTTTACTCTGGGTTTGCAATTCAAATGTTAATGCCGCCATGGGGCAAAGGTAAGGTCAAAAAGGATGTTTTCCACATTCAATATTCAAGTGAATTAGCTGTGCCGGCATGCTTTACTTTTGTACCATGCTAACCAACCAATTACTATCTACTATATTGATAGGCGCTTTTGTATTTATTATTGCCGTTCAGTTATTTTATTATTTGTTTTTTTTCCTCAGACTCGCTATTTATAAGAAAAAAACGAAGCAAGTAAATGTAGAACACCCTATTTCCGTGGTGATATGCGCGCGCGACGAAGCTCATAATTTAGCGAATAATTTACCAGGGGTTTTGGTACAACAATATAGTACCACTCACGAGGTGGTTTTAGTGAATGATAACTCAGAAGATGAAACAAAATATTTAATTGAAGAATTTAAAAAATCATTTAAAAATTTAAACCCTGTTTTACTTTCGCAGGAAGCTAAAATGATTAATGGGAAAAAGTTTCCTTTGTCTATTGGAATTAAATCTGCAAAAAACGAAACCTTATTGTTAACCGATGCGGATTGTGTTCCAGCAAGCGAACATTGGATGCAATTAATGCAGGATGGATACGATGATGATATTGAAATTGTATTAGGATATGGCGCTTATCGAAAAAAACCAGGCATCCTAAATAAGTTGATTCGCTTTGAGACTTTTCAAACTGCATTACAATATTTTTCCTATGCCCTTGCTGGCCTGCCTTATATGGGTGTTGGCCGCAACTTATCTTATAAGAAAGAAGTGTTTTTACGCAACAAAGGTTTCTCTTCCATTAATCAGATGCCTAGCGGGGATGATGATTTATTCATCAATCAGGTGGCCAACAAAAAAAATACAGCTATTGTGATTGATCATGATGCACATACCATTAGCGAACCCAAAACAACTTTCCAGGATTGGATGAATCAAAAGTATCGTCATTACACGACCAGTAAGTATTATAAAACATCACATGCGGCTTTACTTGGTTTATTTGCATTTAGCCAATTTTTAGTGTACCCGATTTTTATTGCAGCACTCATACTTACCCAACAATATATTTTATTAATTAGCTTATGGGCACTTCGCTTAATGGTACAAGGAAGTATTTTAAGAGGAACCATGAAAAAGCTAAACGAATTGGATCTTTGGCCCTGGTTTGTTTTATTTGATTTTTGGTCTATGTTCTATTATTTATTTACCTTGCCTAGCGTATGGAAAGCCCCACAGAAAAATTGGAACTAATCACTAAATATTTTGCCGACTTCACGCCGCATCAACTACAACAATTTGCGACCTTGGAAGAAGCATACAAGGATTGGAATGCAAAAATCAATGTTGTATCCCGAAAGGATATTGACCAACTATATTTACACCATGTTTTACACAGCCTTTCCATAGCTGCCATTGCGGAGTGGGAAAAAGGTACACAGGTGATTGATATTGGCTGTGGTGGTGGATTCCCATGTGTACCTTTGGCTATTTTTTTTCCTGATGTACAGTTTTTAGCGGTGGACAGTATTGCTAAAAAATTAAAAGTGGTGGACGCCGTTTGTGAGATGGCAGGCATTAAAAATATTACAACGAAGCATACCCGGGCAGAGGAAATTAAAAACAAAAAGTTTGATTACGCCATTAGTCGCGCCGTAGCTCCATTAAAAGATTTATGGAGATGGGCAGGGCCATTACTAATAAAAAAGGCAAACCAACCCAATGGATTGATTTGCCTTAAAGGTGGCGACTTACACCAAGAAATTTTTGAAAGTGGTGTGCGTCCTAAAATGATGTCTATCTATGATATTTTTCCTGAGGAATATTTTCAAGAAAAGTTTATCATACAAGTAAAGAAACCTTAATTATTGTACTAGTTAGGTATTTCCAATTTATTATTACTTCTGTTTAAATCCGGCATACGATAGCTTGGATCAATTTCAATTGATTTTAAAGCAGATAATGGTTTGCTAGTTTCAAAAGTATAGGTTGGTGCAACCCATTGCCAACTCTTATGTACGATGCGGTTAACTGAGCTTTCTGTGCCTTTTGCACCTAACATTAAATCAAGTGGCATATAATGTAATTCACTTGTGCCATCCTTATAAGTGATTAGCACTTCAATAGGCATCGGTAGTTTACCTAATCTTTGTATACTAATGATCGCTGTATTATTTCCTGCTTGAATATCATTCAACCCATAATCAATCGTTTTAGTTGAGTTCATCCAATACTCTTTTAACCATTGTAATTGTAATCCACTTGTTTTTTCAGCTACGCGGAAAAAATCATTCGCATTGGGATGCTTAAATTTCCAAGTATTATAATAATTTAACAACACAGCATCGCGCACTGAATCTCCAATAACATAACCTAATAACCCTAATAAGGTTGCTCCTTTTGAATAGGCTGCATTACTATAAGCATAGTTGGTATTAAAATGATCCGCATGTGTACTTGCTGGCTCCTCCAAGCCACTCTTAGCTAAAGCCATATAGCCTGCATAACTTCCCGCTTGGGTCAAAGGCAAATCTAATTTTGCTTTTTCCACACTCGCAAGTACTTGTGCTTTTGCGCGCTCACTTATAAAAGGAGATTGCGCAGCTGCATTTGCATCATACCATCTAGACACTTTACTTTCCGCAAATGTTGCAAAGCCTTCATCTATCCAAGCAAACAAACTTTCGTTACTTCCTAAAACCTGCTGATACCAGTTGTGCATCCACTCATGAAAAACGGTGCCTAAACTTGGGCCTTTAATTAAAGTTGCCATGGCATATTCCATGCCGCCATCCCCTCCTTGAATAAATGAATATTGTGGGTAAGGATATGCACCAAAGTTTTTTTCGATATAAGGCAATACTTTTTCAGCAGCATATAAAATATTGGCCCATGCACTATCTGATTTTGCATCTTTCTCTTTATAATAAACATGTATGGTTAAACCCTTGCGGACTTCCTTAGACAAATGTTTGAATTGATCATCTGCAGCCCAAACAAAATCATGAATATTATTTCCTTTAAAATTCCAAGTTTTTAATCCTTGCGCATTTGCAACTGCATTTGGATTTTGCAAAACTCCTGTTGCAGCAACCGTATAGTTTTTAGCTAATTGTAAGCTTACATCAAAATTGCCCCATACGCCATAAAATTCACGTGCGATATAAGGATTTGTACTCCAGCCTTGATAATCATACTCTACCATTTTAGGATACCACTGGCTCATGGAGAAACGAACACCTTCGGCATTGTCCCTACCTGAACGACGAATTTGCTTTGGCACTTGCGCTTCAAATACCAATGATAATTTTGCAGAAGTTTTTGGTGCAATTGGACTCGTCAATTGAACTTCCAAAATAGTTTCATGTTCAATTAATTTTTGGGCTTTACCAACAATTAAAATTTGACTTACTCTTTGGTATCCAATTTCAGCGGGTGTTAATTTTTGTATACGATCTGTAACGCGCGCATCCCAATCTTTCATAACATCCCCCCTTCTATTGGTCATAGTATTTTTTCCTAATTCTCGGCTACGCACATCCATGGATGAATTAGGTTGAAATGCATTCCAGTATAAATGAAAATATACCTTCTTTAAAGTGTCTGTTGAATTGTTGGTATACACAATATCTTCTGTTCCTTTAACGATATTGGTAGCTACATCTAATGTTGCATTAATTTTATAATCAATACGTTGTTGCCAACGATCAGCTTGGGCAGACACTCCGCTTACAAAAGCAATAATGGCAATAAAAACAAAGGCTAAATTCTTGTACATAGGATTAAATTAAGAAGCTAATTTAATCATTTTTTCCTTCCACTACGATCACTATTTCCCCTTTCACCTGCTTTTCAGAAAAGTATTTAACTAGGTTGCTTAAAGTATCAGTAATATTTTCCTCGTATATTTTTGTCAACTCCCTACTTACGGAAGCCTTTCGCTCTGCACCAAAATGGGTGGCGAATAATTCCAAGGTTTTGACGAGTCGCATAGGGCTTTCATAAAATATCATGGTGCGCTCCTCATTGGCCAATGATTCCATTAATGTTTTACGTCCTTTTTTTAGTGGGATAAACCCCTCAAATATAAATCGCGTAGCTGGCAAGCCACTATTTACCAATGCAGGTACAAATGCGGTAGCTCCTGGTAAACTTGTGATGGCCACGCCTGCTGCCTTACATGCACGTACTAATAAAAAGGCTGGATCAGAAATTCCGGGGGTTCCGGCATCCGTTATTAAAGCAATATTTTTTCCCGCCTGTAATTGTTGTACTAAATGATCCAACACCTTATGCTCATTGTGTTGATGATAAGGCGTTAAAGGCTTATGTATTTTGTAGTGCTGTAATAATTTTGATGAGGTACGTGTATCCTCACATAAAATAAAATCAACGGATTGTAAAACCTCAATTGCCCTAAAAGTAAAATCCTTTAAATTTCCAATAGGAGTAGGAACTAAATATAACATGGGAACAATTAAGTTATTAAAAAAGTAAAACCAAGATCTGAACTATTGAATAACTTCAATTTCGAAATATTCCATCACCGCATTTGCCAATAATTTTTTACTAGCCTCCTCAGCAATCGCTTTTGCATCAGTTTCAGATCCTGCTTCAATTTGCAAAGTGATATGTTTTCCAACCCTTACATCACTTACGCCATTCATACCTAAATTATGTAAACCGCCTAAAACTGCTTTTCCTTGAGGATCTAATAAATCCTTTAATGGCATCACTTTAATTTGAACTTGATATATCATATAGAATTATTGAATAATTGTTTTTTTGTACAACAAAGATACTAAGCAATACCCCATAAAGCCAAATGGAATCGCCAACCATTTATAAAAAAATGCGGTCAGTACTATTTCTATTGCAACCAGGAGTAATGGAATGACTAATTTTCGTTTATTAGCAAGCCCTTTTAGCGCCAACATGGGTGTTTTCATCACCATTAAATAGCTGACTAAAATGATAAACCCATACCAAAATGCCGGCAATAACATTAATTGTGCTACCGCACCTGATTGCCAATAAATTAAAGGCAATGAAGCAGTTAATATACCAATCATTGGGATGGGTACGCCCTTAAAATAGGTGGTTTGTGTTTGATCCAAATTAAATCTTGCCAAACGATACGCCCCAGCCATGGGTATTAAAAAAGCAGGTGCTAATAATATTGAATTATGACTAAACGCATTTACATCATTCGCCATGGACATTCTTAAAAACTGAAATACAATACATGCGGGCGCTACGCCAAAACTCACCACATCCGCAAGAGAATCCAATTGCTTTCCCATCTCAGAAGAAAC
>DOMR01000101.1:14039-17261 GCA_003509845.1 Chitinophagaceae bacterium
ATCAACAAACTCGCCATGTATAATTGCTCTGGCATTTCAATAATCATACTACCATTTTCATCAATCGTTGCCATTGCACCTGCTTGAAAAACATATACAATTGCCCAACATCCAAAAAATAAATTTAGGAGTGTGATGAAATTGGGAATTTGATTTTTTAATGAAGGCATGCTTTATTTTTTGTTGCGTTTCATTAATGATTCAATTTCCTCCACAGTAATTGGAATGTTTTTCATTAAATCCTGATTGCCATTGGCTGTAATCCAGAAATTATTTTCAATCCTTACGCCCATGCCTTCTTCTTTGATATAAATACCTGGCTCAATAGTAAATACCATACCTGCCGTGATAGGTGCAGTTCTTGTTCCTAAATCATGCACATCCAATCCTAAATGGTGTGAAATGCCATGGTATAAATATTTTCTGTACGCTCTGTTTTCAGGATCTTCATTTTTAACTTCTGTTTTTTTCAACAAACCAATTTTTAAAAATTGTTGTGTCGCTTCTTCTCCTACTTTATCGGTGTATTTTAAAATACTAATACCCGGCTTTAAAATTGATTTCGCATAATTATGTAAATGCAAACAAGCATTGTATACTTGTTTTTGACGTCGGGTAAATTTGCCATTTACCGGCACTGTTCTTGTTAAATCCGCACAGTATCCGCCATACTCTGCACCAAAATCCATTAAAACCAATTCCCCCTCTTTACAAGTATTATTGTTACTATTATAATGCAAAGTCCGCGCATTATCTCCACTGGCAATAATACTATGATAAGCTACCCCTGTGGCGCGTTGGCTTAAAAATGAATGATAAATTTCAGCTTCAATTTCACATTCATTAACGCCCGGTTGTATAAACTGCAACAAACGTCTGAAAGCAACATCTGTGATATCAATTGCTTTTTGAATCACCACTATTTCTTCTTTGGTTTTTATACTGCGTAATTCCTTCATTAATTTAGCAGCGCGTAAATATTGATGCAAAGGATATCTAGCTTGCATCTCATCAATGAAGCGATATTCATTGGTACGTATTAAATTATTCTTGCGATCATTTTCATTGGAATCTAAATAAATAGCATCTGCTAAATGTATCCAAGGCTGTAATAAACCATCCAAGGAATCCACCCAAACAATGGTAGTCATTCCTGAAATTTTTGTTGCTTCATGTGCCCTTAATCTTTTACCATCCCAAATTTCTTTGAGTTCTTGTGGGCGAACCAATACCAACACTTCTCTGTATTTTGGATCTGGATTGTCTGGGAATAAAATTACCATCGAGCCCTCTTGCTCAATTCCTGACAACCAAAACATTTCAGTGTTTTGTTTGAAATTATGAAGCGCATCTGCATTGTAAGGAAACTCGTCATTACTTACAAAAATGGCAATGCTATTTTTTTGCATTTTTGATACAAAACGCTTTCTGTTCTGTATAAATATTTTTGAATCTAAAGGTGCATATTTCATGTTGTACTATTTGAATATTTAATGAGTAAAGATGCAGTCAGCAAGTTAATTAAAAAATCAGCTCCTTAAGCGATCTTACCCCAACCAATTTTATTTTTTTGGGTCTGTAAAAACAATTTTGTTTGCTGATGTTCTGGTAAATTAAGCGTAGGGTCCTTTTCGCAGATAGCCACTGCTGCTTCCTTTGCTAATTCAAGATTGGCGCGATCGTTGATAATGTTGGCCAATTTAAAATTTAATGCCCCACTTTGTCTTGTACCATCAATATCACCAGGACCCCTTAATTCAAAGTCCTTTTCGGCAATCACAAATCCATCATTGGTGGTACACATAATTTTTAAACGGTCTTTTGCTAGCCTACTTGCTTTTACACTACTTAATAAAATACAGTAACTCTGCTCCGTTCCTCTGCCCACCCTGCCGCGCAATTGATGCAATTGTGATAGCCCAAACTTTTCGGCACTCTCAATCACCATCACAGAAGCATTGGGCACATTCACCCCTACTTCAATAACCGTGGTGCCCACTAATATTTGTGTATCGCCCGTAACAAACCTTTTCATGTTTGTTTCCTTTTCAATATTTTTTTGCCTTCCATGCACCATACTTATTTTATACTTAGGCTCCGGGAAATGACTTTTCACCTGCTCATACCCTTGCATTAAATCTTCGAAACTTAATTTTTCACTTTCTTCAATTAATGGATATACATAATAAGCTTGTCGTCCTTTTTCAATTTCAGTTTTTACAAAGTCCATCACATTTGCTCTTGTAGTTTCATAACGGTGTACTGTTTTTATCACCTGCCTTCCTGGCGGTAATTCATCCATCACACTATAATCCAAATCACCATAAGCGGTCATGGCTAATGTTCGCGGAATGGGTGTCGCAGTCATCACCAAAACATGTGGTGGAATCGTCGACTTTTTCCACAACTGTGCGCGTTGTGCCACCCCAAACCTATGCTGCTCATCAATCACAGCTAATCCTAAATTTTTAAATTGTACCGCATCTTCAATAATGGCATGTGTGCCTACCACAAAGTGAATAGTATCCTCGGCCAATCCTTTCAAGATGCGGCGTCTTTCTGCAATTTTAGTACTGCCTGTTAATAAAGCAATTTCAATTGGCATTGATTTTAATAATTCTCCCAAGCTCGCATAGTGTTGTTGGGCTAAAATTTCCGTGGGCGCCATGATACAACTTTGAAATCCATTATCCGCGGCTATTAACATACTTAACAATGCAATCATCGTTTTTCCACTACCCACATCCCCTTGCAATAAGCGATTCATTTGCTTGCCCTTGGCAGTATCTAATCTAATTTCTTTTATGACTCTTTTTTGAGCACCCGTTAATTCAAAAGGCAAATATTTATTATAAAAGTCATTAAAGTAATCCCCTACTTTTTCGAATAAATGCCCTCTACTATTTTTATGTCTTTGAATTTTTATTAAATTAATTCTGAGCTGTGCAATAAATAATTCTTCAAAGATTAATCGGTCTAATGCTTTTTTATACATCTCCGGCGATGTTGGAAAATGCACCTGTCTGAAAGCTTCCCATCTTGATATTCGATTGATTAACAAATGGCTTGGTAAATTTTCAGGTAAGTCATTACTACTTATTTGTTGAAATAAGGTTTGGGTCAGTTTTCCTATCTGCTTTCCATTTAACCCCCTGGATTTTAATTTTTCGGTGGATGAATAAATGGGTTCAAGCAATGCCTTTTGACCTTGGGTAGCCGCAA
>DOMR01000101.1:17322-17949 GCA_003509845.1 Chitinophagaceae bacterium
ACCCTGCCGTATACCAAATACACTTGCCCCTCCACTAAATTTTTCTGCACCCAATTAATCCCCTGAAACCAAGCAAGTTCCAACTGACCTGTCGCATCTTTCAATTGACTCACCATGCGTTTTGATCTGCGTTCTCCAATCATTTCAATCCCCTGCAACACGCCCTTTACCTGGATAAACTCCTGATCGGGCTGGATAGATGCGATGGTATTTAGCTGGGTTTTATCAATATGCCGATATGGAAAGTGCTGTAAAAGATCCCCAAAAGTGTATATTTCAAGCTCCTTTTTAAGCATATCAGCCCGCAAAGGGCCTACTCCCTTTAGGTATTCAATAGGACTGGATAAAAGAGAAGCTTGGCTCAAACTAATTTTTTTAGATTCTGTACAAATATCCCAAAAAGATGGCAAAAAATGGGTTCCCATTTCATTATCTTCGCACAGCTATGGAAAAGGAAATTGTATTGAGCGGAATTAGGCCCACCGGGTTCCTACATTTGGGCAACTATTTTGGTGCGATGCGCAATTATGTGCGTATGCAAGATGATTATAATTGTTTCTTTTTTGTGGCCAACTGGCATAGTTTAACCACTCATCCCGATACTAAGCAATTACAAGAAAGTGTATT
>DOMR01000274.1 GCA_003509845.1 Chitinophagaceae bacterium
TGTGTGCACGGATGACGAAAATACTTTACACTCTATATCGCGTATCGCAATACGCGATATTTAACTCACTATCTCCTTGTATAATTGAATGATTTATTCTTAATATTGCATATCGCGATACGCAATATTGAATAAAATGAAAACTCAAAGTCAACATTTAAAACCACAAGACGTGGTGCTATTACTTAAAATAGTAAGCGACAATAACCCTTCATGGAATCAAAAACCTATGGCAGAATCGTTAAGTTTGAGCCAGTCGGAAGTCAGCGAAGCGGTTGCGCGTTGTAAATTTTCAGGACTATTAGCACCTGATGGTAAAACGGTAATGAAGACGGCATTCATTGAGTTTTTGCAATATGGACTGCGTTATATTTTCCCACAACAACCTGGGGCAATAGTAAGGGGAATTCCAACTTCTCATGCAGCAGCACCCTTGAACGCAGAAATTCAGAGTAATGAAATTTATGTTTGGCCATACGGTAAAGGAACCGTTCGCGGACATAGCATTATTCCTTTATATCCAACTGTACCCGAAGCAGCTTTAAAAGATGTGAAATTACACGAACTTCTCGCATTAACTGATGCTATACGCGTAGGAAGAGCAAGAGAAAAAGAAATTGCCATTGTAGAACTTAAAAAGCGTTTTGACCTTGGAAAATAAAATCATCAATATCGGTGTAGTTGCAGAAGTTGCAGAAGCATTGGGTGAATTAAAAAAAGACATTGTATTCGTTGGCGGTGCAGTGGTTAGTCTATATGCGGATGATCCTGCAGCGGATGAAATTCGCCCAACGAAGGACATCGATATGACCTTGAACATTGTCAATTTAAATCACTGGCAAAAAATCAATGAGAAATTGGCAGCACTTGGCTTTCATCCCGATCCTTATGGTCATGCAATATGTAGCTTCAAGTATAAAGACATCCCAGTAGATATAATGGCCACAGAAGATGGTCCCTTAGGTTCAGCAAACAGATGGTACAAAATTGGGTTTAAAAATCTATGGACTGCTATGGCAAAAGAACAAGAAATTCAACTTCTGGCTGCCCCATGCTATTTAGCATCCAAGTTTGAAGCCTTTAATAACAGAGGCTCAGATTATAGAATAAGTCATGACATCGAGGACATTATTTATATTATCGACAACCGCATAAAGATCGTTGAAGAGATCGCTAAAGCAGAAATAGATATTTCCAATTTTATCAAACATCAACTGAACGATATAATCCAACAAGGAATGCTAACAGAGCTTTTAATGGCACATATTCACCCCATTATGCTCGAGGAGCGATTGCCCATTGTGGAAGATAAAATCACTCAAATTTTGAATCATTAATTATTCCATTGTTTACTACTATTCCGTAACTTAGCTAATAGCAATCGTTTTAAATTGCTTTTTGAAACAGCTCATGACACCCATCGAATATTACGAATACTTTAAAAAAGACCTCGAACCCCTGAGCGACGATGCAATAATCGCGCGCTTCAATCAATCGGTAGAATTACGGGCCTTTGGAGTGGCTCGACAAGGATATTTAAAAGCGCTTCGAGCTTCCTTGGACGAACGCAACATTGATTATAGCGCGGTGGGTGATGCACAAACGATGCGTTTTGATCGGAAGGTAACGTTGGTTGGGAAAGTAATATTACGGAAGTAAATTTACATATACCAACATCGCCCAACTCATTTCAAATGCCTTATTCTTTTTCAAGAATAAATCATCTCCAACCATCATCAGTTTTTTCTGATTTTGGTTTTATTAGGTTATTTTCTAGTGAGCTTAATGTAGATTTTGTAGCATTTTTAAATTTCGCAAAACCATCATTATACATCTTTCTCGATACACCATCAACGAAATAATCATTTAGATGGTATAACCGAGCTTGAGTTGCGGGGATAGTTACACCACCGCTATAAGAACCAGGTCGATATGCATTTCCATCATCGAACTGCTGTATTCTTACTTTACCATCTTTTACTTGAATTACCATTCTAACATACCAATCCATATTTGTTTGAATTCCTAAGGATTTGGCATAGAAACCTGAAGTAATATAATTGAAAACTAATTGATCTTGTGTTTCACTAACTAGGACCTCTTTTAAATTTACAAATGATACTCCACCCCAATTTTTAATTCGATTAATTAGTTCTTCACGACTGACAGAATCAATAACTAGAATACGTTGATTAATTAATAAATCTCCCTTATTTATGTAAAGACTATCAATTAAATATTGACTGTTTGCATTCACCACAAAACATAGTGTGAATAGGAATAAAAGTTTTTTCATATAATGTGTTTATTTATGCAAATATCATTTATGGTTTAGACAAATCAGGTCAAAAAATTCAGTGATTCAAATTGCCCTGACAACCCAAGTCATTGATGAAATTGGTATGACAATATGGGGCAATGCAACCGAACACTTTTCAATCTTCAGAGATTATATTTGAATCCCACACCATTTGCATTAAGTATTACAGAAGCCCTCTTGATATGGATTGGTGCCTCCAACATAAATCCCAATCCTGTTAATGATAAAGCAAGCCCCAAGACGACCCCAGTTTTTGGAAGTACATTGCTGCTTTTTACATTATTATTGATAATACCGAAAGATGCACCCGAAATTAACCCTCCAGAGCATACCATAATTAGCCCTTTGGTATGGTGCTTATAATACAAACATAATTCCGTTCCGGGTGTTTTAACATTTTCCATTACCGGGATTTTCCGGTATTGTTTCTTGATGAAATGTTCATTGGATGAACTATCTAATTCAATGCGATAACTCGGTATTTCTGCATAAAACTTAACTTCCTGCCCAACATATAAAAAACACACTAAGCTGAATGTGCATGCTAAAAAGATAGATTTCATCATTTGTTATAATTTTATTGCTCACAAACCTACGCTCCCCGATTGACAACCCAAGTCACTGATGAAATTGGTATGACAGGATGGGTCAATGAACCTTTCTCTTGTCTTGATATTTCGATTAACTCAATACAAGTACAAAAACTCCCATCTACTTGTTCGACTCACCCTTCGATACGTCCTTCAGACTACTCAGTGTC
>DOMR01000073.1:0-927 GCA_003509845.1 Chitinophagaceae bacterium
TAATCACCATCATCTGCAATCCAGGTTATTTGATTGCGCCAAGGACCTAAATTTTTTTGACTTTGGTAATGCATTAATTTTTTAACAGTCGCTTCTGCATCTACTGTATTTTTAACTGGAAGCCGCCCAACTGACAAAGCCAATGACTGAATTCCTTGCGGGGAATTAATATCTTCCCCGTCCTTTAAAATTGCAAAAAAATCATCAGTGGTGTAACTTGATAAAACAGAATTTGAAATCCCGCTTTCATAACTAGGAATTTGTGTTTGGTTATCTATTTTTTTATAATCAAAATTTCCGATACCTAATAACAACAAATATTTTGGGATGGTTGTATTATTTTTCTTCGCCTTATCATATATATATTTGACATAATTCCTAATACCAATGGGGCTTGGCTGGCCTCCTGAAAACTCATTAAATACCCGCGCAGTGGTGGTTACGAAAGTGGCCAAGCCATTATTTACCGAATGGAATTTTGCTAAACTGTCAGCCGCTTTTAAATAATTAGAAGCAGTTATAATAATATAATCTGCAGCTGGGGTATTTAATAAACTCGGATAATCGATGTTTAACACTTCCACCAAACTAGGTGTTTCATATCCTAATTTATTGACGCCAAAAAACTCACGTAAAGTATCTGCCCTTTGAATGAAACTGACAACCCCGTTTTGAAAATTATTCACCATCTCCACCGGATTTTCTGGCTGAGTCACCTCCCATATTTTAGTGGATGCATCTGCATCTTTTATTTGATATTGAATTATTTTCCCAGCCCCCACCAAACTAGTGTTTCGAAATGCGACCGACTTTGCCCCGCCATAAAAACCAATTTTTCTTTTTGCCTGGAGCGTGATATAATTAATCCAACCTGTACTATTTGTATTCGCACTTAGATAGCCCACCCCTAAGTTTGCGGTTACTAAA
>DOMR01000073.1:1092-3042 GCA_003509845.1 Chitinophagaceae bacterium
TGCTGCAGCATAATTCAATTTAAAAATTAAATCTGATGGATTAACCAAACCCTCCATATTTAAGGGGGTAGTGATTTTAGCTTGCTTCCCTAAACCTAAGCCCATGGCTGGGCCCCACCAAATTTGGCCACTATTTAAAATATTGATGGTATCTTTCTCCATCACCCATCTTTCATCAAAAATATCAGTGGTGGCATTTGCTACATAATTTGAATTTAGCTTTTGAATCCTTTTGCCATCCTTTCCTAATGAAATAAAATAGTACACTGAATCGCCGTGTACGTTTTTACGATGCTCAAACAATTGCAATGCCCCATCCCATTTCCATTGAATATTCCCTTGGCTATAAAATAAAAAGTAATCTTGATTATCAAATTGACCATCCCCCCCGTCCTGCACTTCAATGGCATTTTCGTTTAAGCCAACCCCCATATTTGCACTTATTTTTTCAACTAAATTGGCCGTATTTAAATTAAATAATTGAAGCTGCGAACTAGCAAATGGGACTGTCAAACCCCAGGATTTAAGTTGGGTACCAGTCACCTGATAAAATCCTTGTTTTGACACGGCAATTTTAACCCATTTCCCTGGTGAAAAAGGCACAGATTGCGCGCTAATATTGGTTGAAAAAAATAGCGAACTGCACAAAATATATATTACACCCCATCTCATGGCCTAAAATTAAGCTTTTACTAACATAAGATTCTAAATACATATGTATAAAATGAGCAAAAACTAGTTATATTCGCTGTATATTTTATCACTAATTTGACCCCGCAATTACTATGAATTTTATAAATAGTATTTTATTGTTTTTCGTAATGTTATTAATTAGTCCCGTACTATTTAATTCAAATGAAAATAAAACCTTCAAAACCCTGTCTAATAGCATGCTTGTAGATGCTAAAAATGACCCTTATGAAGGCATGACACGTATTCAAGGTGGTACATTCGCCATGGGCGTAAACCAGGAAGATGTCATTGGAGATTGGAATAACCGCTTAAGAAGAGTTACTGTTAGCTCATTTTACCTTGATCAAAAGGAAGTAAGCAATAAAAGTTACAAAGAATATTTGCACTGGCTTGAAAAGGTTTACATACCCACTAACCAAGATTCAATAGTAAATGAAGCCAGACCAGACACCTTAGTTTGGCGTAGCGAACTTGCCTATAATGAGCCCATGGTAGAGGCCTATTTCAGACACCCTTCTTTTAATGATTATCCTGTTGTTGGTATTTCCTGGAATCAAGCAAATGAATATTGTAAATGGAGAACGGATAGAGCAAATGAAAAACTATTAACTAAGTTAGGATATATTGATGCAAAGAATGATGCGAACAAGCCAGTAGGCGCGAATAACTTTAACAAGGAAGCCTATTTGACTGACGAATACAATGTTGCACCAACTAATAAAATTGCAAATAAAAAAGCAAAAAAAGGCGAGGATGCCCCTAAATTGAAAATTAGTTTTGAGGATGGCGTGTTGACTGCAGACTATCGCTTACCAACCGAAGCTGAATGGGAATATGCAGCAAAAACAACATTAGTAAGTGGGTCATCAACTTCGGCTTTAAAAAATGGCGGTAATGCAAAAAATAAAAATGCTCAGCTTACTTCTTCTGATATGCCTTTTCCTTGGAGTGGCAGTGGCAACAATAATATCAGAGATTCAAAAAAAGGAAAAACGCAAGGATTGTTTTTAGCTAATTTCAAAAACGGAAGCGGAGATTATAAAGGAATGACTGGTTATATCAACGAGTCCAATGGCATGGTGGATAAAGTGAGCAGCCATTTGCAAAATCCTAGTTTAAAATTATACAATTTAGCAGGTAATGTGAATGAGTGGGTGGCAGATGTTTACCGCCCAATGAATACAATGGACATGGACGATTTTAATCCATTTCGCGGTAATGTATTTCAAGCTAATGATACCAAATTAGCGAAAGGAA
>DOMR01000242.1:0-1011 GCA_003509845.1 Chitinophagaceae bacterium
ATACAAGTGGCATTTGATCACCGTGCGAGTGGACATTTTGGAAAGGAAGGCGTGAACTATATGTATCGTAATTTAGGTTATTGGGAAATGCAGGATTACATGACCATGGCGAAGTGGTTTATTGCCAATGGAAGTGCGGATCCTAAAAAAATTGCCATCACTGGATTTAGTTATGGGGGTTATATGAGTTGCTATGCTTTAACTTATGGTGCTGATGTATTTACACATGCTATGGCAGGTGGTAGTGTTACTGCTTGGGAGTTATATGATTCACATTACACAGAAAGATTCATGGATACGCAAAAGGAAAATCCAGAAGGGTATAAGTCAGGGAGTGTAATGACCCATGTTAAAAATTTTAAAGGGATATTGCAATTAGTACATGGCACCATGGATGATAATGTACACATGCAAAATTCGATACAGTTATTAAGTGCGTTACAGGATAATGGCAAGGATGTTGAATTTATGTTGTATCCAGGCGGACGACATGGATGGGGTGGTGCCAAAGGCAAACACTTTAGTGATTTGAAAAATAAATTTATTTATAAATACTTATTGGAAAAGCCAGTTCCTGCAACCAAATAAAAAAATATTCATGTCCAATCCAATTTTAGATAGTTCGAATAATAGTTCAAACCCTTTAGACAAGGAGTTTGAAAATAGTATTCGTCCAAGGGAGATGGACGCGTTTTCTGGCCAGCCTCAACTTATTGAAAATTTAAGCATTTTTATCAAGGCTGCTAAAATGAGGGGCGAGGCCTTGGATCATATTTTATTTCATGGTCCTCCGGGTTTAGGTAAGACCACCTTAAGCCGTATTGTTGCCAATGAAATGGGTGTTCAAATAAAAGAAACATCGGGTCCGGTGATTGAAAAACCAAGTGACTTAGCAGGCTTATTAACCAGCTTGGAAGCGAATGATGTTTTATTTATTGATGAGATACACCGTTTAAGCACGGTGGTGGAAGAATATTTATATGCCGCGATGGAGGATTATAAAATTGATAT
>DOMR01000242.1:1093-2504 GCA_003509845.1 Chitinophagaceae bacterium
ACTACGCGTAGTGGTTTGTTAACAGCACCTTTATTATCCAGGTTTGGTATCAAATCAAGATTAGAATATTATCCTGCCACCGTTATTGAAAAAATTATTTTAAGAAGCGCGCAAATATTGGAGGTGAAAATTAATGCCGATGCAGCAGGTGAAATTTCAAGAAGAAGTAGGGGCACGCCGCGTATTGCCAACGGACTATTAAGACGTGTACGTGACTTTGCACAAGTATTAAATGATGGATCTGTGGATATTGGCATTACCAAACATGCATTAAAAGCCTTGAATGTGGATGAGCATGGCTTGGATGAAATGGATAACCGTATATTATTAGCAATTATAGAAAAGTTCAAGGGAGGCCCCGTAGGAATTACAACGATTGCTACTGCAGTAGGTGAGGAGTCGGGTACTATTGAAGAAGTATACGAGCCTTTTTTAATTCAGGAAGGTTTTTTACAACGTACACCCCGAGGCCGCGAGGTAACAGATAAAGCATATAGACATTTGGGCAAACAAAAAGCCCGAGGCCATTCTGATAACCCCGAGCTTTTCCGTTAATTTATTTGTTGCGAACTTGAACCGCTATTAAAATTCGTTATTGCACCACTAATCGGAAACCATTCCCGTGAATGTTTACGATTTCTATTTTTTCATCTTCCTTTAAGTACTTTCTTAATTTGGCAATATACACATCCATGCTTCTGCCATTAAAGTAAGTATCACTTCCCCATATTTTTTTCAGTGCTTTTTCGCGGGTCAACAAGTCGTTCTTATTTTCCGCCAACATTTTAAGTAACTCGTTTTCCTTAGGGGATAATACCTGTGTTTTTTGATTGAATTTTAATTCACGCAACTTGGGATTAAAATGGTAACCAGCCAAATCAAATTCTATATTGTCTGCAACTTTATTGTCATCTTCATTGCGTTTGATAATTGCCTTAATTTTTAATAACAATACTTCACTGTCAAAAGGTTTGGTGATATAATCATCAGCCCCTAATTTGTAACCAGTGATAATATCTTCCTTTAAAGTTTTAGCGCTTAAAAAAAATAAAGGCACATCAGGATCAATATCTCTAATTTCTTCGGCAAGTGTAAATCCATCCACATGTGGCATCATGACATCTAATAAGCATAAGTCAAACTTTTCACGCTGAAATGCTGCCAAACCCAAACGGCCATCTCGTTCTAAGGTTACTTCGTAATCATTTAACTCTAAATAATTTTTAAGTACCAAACCCAAATTGCTGTCGTCCTCGCACAACAAAATTTTACTTGTTTTTTTATCTTCCATATTGATTGCTTTGTGTAAAGAAACGCTTTTTAATTATTGTGGCTAAAAAAGGATTTCCAATGTTTTGTTAAAATATACCTATTTCTTCGTACTTGTACAAAGGTCGCATATTTTACATGG
>DOMR01000199.1 GCA_003509845.1 Chitinophagaceae bacterium
ATAATTTTTCTCCAGTCAGTTTCAAAACTTTCATAGCCCCATTGTTCTGCAAATGCTTTTGCTTTTGTTTCATTACGAAAACAAACTGCTTTTAACACAGGTGTATATTCAAGATCAGGGAAAAAGTTAGGCACACGACGATATCCATTTGAGTGCGTGCGTCCCATAAATCCGCCACCGATTAATCCAATATTTAATGTTTTTTTAGTTGCCATATTTTTAAGAATTATAATAGTGTGTTGTAAAAATTATTCTGCTTCATACCAACCATGTTGGTCGCGCACTTTAATCATTGATGCTAATATATCATTCCATGTTTGTTGTTTGGTCATTACTTCATTCGGGAACATACAACCATCCCAACAAATATGTTTAAACGCTTTTGTTAATGCACCATCCTCATTACGTAACCAAAATCCTGCATGCTTTGCGATATCTAATTTACCATTTGGATCAAGGGCTTGACAGTGACGACCTGTTTTATCGTGCGCACCAGTGCCATGAACGGTTCCATCGTTTTGTGCAACATGAAAATCAAGTGTCCGCGGGCGTAACGCTGCCGTTAATTTTTTTAATCCAGCATCTAATGTTGCTTGATCATTCCAATCAAAATTTTCTGGTAAGATGCGATCCTGTGGACTATTGTATCCTAACAAATATAAAAGCGTGTGCGCCATATCCGCTTGGAATCCAATATTTGGACGATCTACTGATTCTAAAGTTTCAATCATTGCGGTCCAGCTATGCATTCCTCCCCAACAAATTTCTCCTTCTGCTGCTAATTTTTCTCCAAAATCTGCGGCCACATCACAAGCCTCTCTAAACGTAGCTGCAATTAATTTTGTGTTGTTCACAGGATCTGCGCTCCAAGCTTCTGGCTTGCTCGCTGAATCAATTCTTATAATACCACTTGGCCTTACACCAAACTCTTTTAATTTTTGACCAAAACGACATGATCTTTTTACCATGTCCACAAAAACTGCGCGATCTTCTTTGGATCCCATCGCTGGTCCACCCCAGATAGGCGCTACTAAGCTTCCTACATTTAAATTTAATTTGGCCACTTTTTCTGCAAATCTTTTAATGCCATCATCGGATTCATCAATATTAAAATGTGGTTCAAAAAGTCCAAGATCAATGCCGTCAAATTTTACGCCGTCTACTTCAGCGTTCACGGTTAAGTCCAATAGTGTATCTAAACTAATGGGTGGTTCAGAATCGGGGCCCTTGCCTACAATACCCGGCCATGTTGCGTTGTGTAATTTTGGATAATTGTTTTTCATATGGTTTCGTTTAAATGTTTTTTAATAAATGCTAATCCGTTTTCAGCAATATCCCAAGGAGATGAATATTCACGCCATACATTAATGGCATTTGCAAAGTCTGGATCATTGCGCGAAAAAGCTTCAATGGTAAACCAGCCTTTATATTGAATGGATTTTAATGTTGAAAAAATATCTTCCCATTGTACATGACCATCACCTGGTGTACCCCGATCGTTTTCGCTAATATGTACATGTGATAAAACTGGGCCAATGGTTTGTAGTGCTACGCTATTTTTTTTCTCTTCTATATTTGCGTGATGTGTATCATACATTGCTTGCACATTTGGATGATCCGCTAATGCGACTAGTGTTTTTAGTTGATCCATGGTATTACACAAATAACACTCAAATCGATTGAGTGCTTCTACCGCTAATGTAATTCCCGCTTGCTTTGCGTGTTCACCTGCTGCGTGCAACACCTCAGCACATAATGCATATTCAATTTGTTGGGGAGGTTGTTTGGTAAAAACACCATGCGCAGAATGAAAAGGACCACATAATATTTTTGCGTTCATATCATGCGCGCGGTCTATACCCCATTTGATTCTGTCCAATGCTTTCGCGCGCACAGCAGGAGAGGGATCCACTGGATTCTCATCCTTGCCTACCACAAAAACGCTCACGGTTTCAAGTCCAATATTTTTTGCATATGCACCAAGGCGACTATATGCTTTTTCGTCAGGCGACCCCACCAAACACTCAACACCATCGTAACCAATTTTTTTTAATCGATCCAGGATTGGAAACAAATCGTCTGAAACCGAAGCAGACCATGCTAGCGTATTAAAACCAATTTTATTCATGCTATACTTTTATTTTATTGTAGATGATACAATACCACGATACGGAACATTAATATTTATTTTTCCAGCCCAATTTTTAGGAATCTTTTTTCCAGCAATCCAATGCATTGCATTAATCACCAAATGTTGGAATGGCTCTTGATCAAAATCTTCAGGATGTCCCATCGTAGTAAAGAAAAATTTTGCGCCATAACTATTAGTACCCGTCCAGGTTACTGGATTGTCATATGCCTTTTTATCAGCAGGGTTGATGGAGTGTCCGTTCATTAATAACACAGATCCTTTAATAGGGTAGCTAGGTAATACTTGATACAACCATGATCTTACATGAAAGTTGTCACCAACGCCCGTTAACAATTCATTGTTGGCTTCGCTCTTAATAATATTTACATCGGTAGATGATTCGTGTCCATAGTGTGTATGTTTTGCAACACCGCCCCAGCCTGGAGGTGAATTAAATGCAATTTCACCAAATGCGTTCCACTTTTGTAATGGATGCCCTTTAGGATAATTAAAAGCATGTGTCGTTGTTCTAAATCCAACCAGTGGCTTACCTGTTTTTAAATAATCTTCAATATGTTGCATTTGATCTGCTGGAAGCCTGCGCCAACGAAGAAAAAAAACTGCAACGTCTGCTTCCTTCAATGCCTCCAATCCTGGAATATTTTCTTCGGAATTTTGATCAGGGAATGACTTTAATATTTTTGTTCTGAAACCATAATTTTTTTCAAGCTCTGCTGCAATGATGGGTAGGGTTGACTCTCCGCCATATTCATGATCGCCAGCAACAAATACCACCAATGGTTTTTTATTTGTTTTAATTTTTGAAGATTGACTATAACCTACCATAGTCAATAATATAAAAAGCAAACAAAAGATACCCTGTTTTAATACGTAAAGTTTTTTCATATAAAAATTTTAATCCTAGTTTAAAAAATGGTCGCCTATTATTGTTCCATTGGGTGTAATAATAATAGCTCATCGGGTGAATAAAATCCAACCTTATTTTTTATTTCTTCACGCACTCTTTTTACTGTTTTTTCGTCCACCGCCGAAGCTTTGTTTCCGAATGAATTTCTAATATACGTAAGCACTGCTGCTACTTCTTTATCATTTAATAATCCACCATAAGGTGTCATTGGTACCTGCCCTGGATATTTTTTTCCATTGACAACAATTGGACCATAAATTCCTTTCAAAACAATTTTTATTAAACGATCCTCATTTCCTAAAACCCACTTTGATTCAGTTAATGGCGGAAATCCAGATGCAGCTAAGCCTTTACCATTTGGTTGGTGGCAGGTATTACAAAAACCATCTCGTAAATAAATTTCTTTTCCTGTTTGGATTAGGGTGGCGCTTACTTCCCCTGCAACATCTTTTATAGCTGCTGCTTTTTTAACCACAACATTATGCCCTTCCAAATGCGCTACGGCTGTTTTGTGTGCCTTAATCATCCAACTATCTAATGGTTTTTTGGCAGCTTCTGCTTCAATAGCCAAACCCTTTTCTTTTGGCAACCAAGAGGCTGCTACTATTGCTTCTAATCTTACGCGGCTATTTTCATCTTTTGCTGCATTCAATAATAAGTTCGCTTGATCCGGTAATTGTTTTTCATTGAAACGCACCACCTCAACCGCTGCAGCCCGCACGCGATAATCCTTTGCGTTTAATAATTGACGAAGTAAATCTTGATCCACTTTATTTTGACCCCAACTCACCCACAAAGCTTCCATTAAAAACTTTTCATACGTTGGGGCTGTTTTATCTAATTGTGCTACCCATGTTTTTAATTTCGGCAAAACTTCACTTGCTGGATGTGTACGTAATTCACGACGTGTTCTATATCGTGTACGATATTCGGGTAGGGTTAGATTGCTTAATAATTGCTCCACCGTTGCGCCCGCTACTTTAGCTGGAACTACTAGAGGACGTGAAGGATAAGTAATGCGATAGATACGACCGTGCACATGATCTCTTAATGGATCGCGTGCATTATGTTGCATGTGTCCAATTAAAACATTGTGCCAGTCTGCAATATATAAAGAACCATCGGGCGCAAATTCTAAATCAACAGGACGGAAATTAAAGTCAGAAGAAGTCATGATATCATGACGAAGTTTGCTTTTATATCCAGTGCCATCATCAAACATTTGATGTTGTTTGGTTCCTAAAAAACCAATCGTATTATTAATTAATAAATCGCCTTGTACATTGTCGGGAAAATGTCGGCTAGAAACAAATTCAATTCCAGAAGTTGGACGCACCATTTGGCTTTCCTCAATAATGTTGGCCGCCTTAGGTGTTGCTTCTGCATATCTTGATTTAACAGTACCCGGCATCATCCAAGTAACTTCTGGT
>DOMR01000162.1:0-2196 GCA_003509845.1 Chitinophagaceae bacterium
GTTGAAATTGAATTCAATGGTATAAGGGTAAAACCAGGAGATATTATTTTTGGGGACAGGGATGGTGTTTTGATTGTACCCAAGGAGGCAGAAGAAGAAGCATTCTCAAGAGCCTTAGAAAAATCAAGAGGAGAAAAATTGGTTAGGAAAGCATTGGAGGCTGGAATGTCCACTGTAGATGCATTTGAGCAATTTGGAATCATGTAATAATCAATTTTAAAGATAGCCAGATTTTAGAATTGTTATTTTGATATTATATCCTATAGGTATCGTTTTAATAAAATAGTACATTTTGAAATCAAAAAATTACCGTTGGCGCATCTTGACTTTTTTATTTTTTGCAACAACGATTAATTACATTGATCGTCAGGTCATAGGTATCCTTAAACCTTTTATTGAAAAAGATCCTTCCATAGGTTTTAGTGAAGCTGATTACGGATATATTGTTTCTGCCTTTCAAATTACGTATGCAATTGGATTACTATTAACTGGTCGTTTTTTGGACAAGTTTGGAACGCGTATTGGATATTTTTGGGCTGTATTAGTGTGGAGCCTTGCAGCCATTTTTCATGCAATGGCTACAGGATTTAAAAGCTTTGCATTAGCTCGTGCCGCATTAGGTTTGGGGGAGTCTGCAAATTTTCCAGCTTCTGTAAAAACAGTGGCAGAATGGTTCCCCAAAAAAGAGCGTGCTTTTGCCATTGGATTATTTAATTCAGGTTCTACGATTGGTGCAATCGCTGCACCCATCATTGTTTCAGCAATTACTATTTCACTTGGATGGAGATGGGCATTTATAATTACGGGGTCATTTGGTTTTGTTTGGATTGCTTTTTGGTTGGCTTTTTACAAAAGCCCATTAACACATCCCAAAATAACACCCGAGGAATTAGCATTTATCAACCAAGATGATTCTGACATTGTGGAGGATAGAAATTTAAGATGGTCAGAACTACTAAAATACAAACAGACGTATGCCATCTGTTTAACAAGATTTATTTCCGATTGGGTATGGGGCTTTTTTTTATTTTGGATTCCAGATTTTTTAAACAAAACCCAGGGTATCAATTTATCTGCACTGGTACTTCCCCTCATCATCATTTATTCAGTGTCTAGCTTGGGTGGAATTAGCGGTGGCTGGGTTTCTTCTAAATTGATTCAATCTGGCAAATCGATTAATTTTTCAAGAAAATTATCAATTTTTATTTACGCATTATTAGTATTGCCTTTAATGCTACTTTCTTTCGTTGACAATCTTTGGATGGCAGTGCTTTTAATTGCGCTTGCTTGCGCTGGCCATCAAGGCTGGGCTTCAAATTTATTTTCAGTGATCTCAGACATTTATCCCAAAAAAGCAGTTGGTTCAATGATGGGACTCAGCGGTTTTATTGGAGCCATAGGCGCGGCGCTATCCGCTTCATTTATAGGGCTTTTCTTACAAGCGACCAATAGCTATTATTATATTTTCGTCCTCGTATCTTTTATTTATTTAATCAACTGGTTAATCATTAAAATTTTAATTCCTACCATAAAACCCATCCATGTGTAGCCAAAATGTGTATCTCATCCTTTGTATAAATATGGCTAAATTATATATAATATTGGCAATGATTGTCCAAAGGGGGTCCAATGAATTGCATAATTTAGGGGGGCATACTTATCAAGCATAGCGATAAGATATACCCATATGGATTTATTAAGACAACTTGAAAAGCCCCTATTTAGTAACGGATATCCGCTTTCGGCTGAACCGAATCGTTTAGGCGCGCTTAACCCCACTCAAGCAAATTTACCCATTGAAAAAATTCGCGAAATATTTGCTTTACAAGGGTATGTGTGGCTAAAGGGGTTCTTTGATAAAGCCGAAGTTTTATCATTACGGAGCCGTTTTTTTAACGCGTATAAAAATTCAGGATTGTTAAAACCAGAAAGCGACCCGCAGGAAGGTTTTTTTTCAGGCAACAGTGAATCTGAAAATAATCCAAAAATTTTAATGGAATTTGTTAGGACCGCTGCTTATGAAGCATTTTGTCTTCAACCCAAACTTTGGCAGTTTTATGATGATTTGTTTCAAAGTCCAAGTTATTTACATAAGCGTAAAATTGTACGTTATAAAACACCTGATCATTCCAACCAATTATTGAAAGGACATCCAACCACTACGCCTGCACACTATGATTTAATTTATTTGCGTGG
>DOMR01000162.1:2361-7580 GCA_003509845.1 Chitinophagaceae bacterium
CCTGAAGAACGCATTAGCGCCTATAATAAAAATATGACTGAAGGAGGTTGGGTTGGAAAGGATTTAGGTGCGATGGCTGAAAAATTTAATACACGTTGGTTGCTTGCTGATTATGAAGCGGGGGATATGGTGATTCATAGTCCTTATATGATTCATGCTGCCACAGACAATGTGGATGCAATGGGTAGAATTCGACTTTCAACTGATATTCGTTATCAAAGTATACGAGAAGAATTAGATGTACGATGGGAAAATCATTGGACTTTAGAAGATATGTTATAATCAAATTTAAAATCACATTCAAATTATTTAAAGGACTTTACTTTTAATATATGTTTTGAGAAATTATATGAGATTATCAAATAGTAAATAAAAATTTATGAAAATAGCGGATGTATTGCCTTTATACCCAGATAGGCTTTGGACTTTAGCCAAACAAGTTGGCGTTACACATGCAGTTTCACGTTTGCCATTACATGAAAATGGGGAAACGTCTTTTGAGTATGCGGATTTATTAGCCTTGAAGCAAAGATTTGAAAATTTTGGTTTTAAACTTGAAGTTATTGAGCCGGGCATTAATTCCCAGATGCATAAAATGAAACTTGGTATTGAAGGTCGTGATCAGGATATTGCGGATTGTATAAAAATGATACGTAATATGGGGGCACTAAATATTCCTATTTTTTGCTACAATTTTATGGCGCAGTTTAATTGGGTTAGAACCGCTATAGATACGCCTACACGTGGCGGCGCTATTGTTACTAGTTACAATCATAGTTTAATGAAAGACGCGCCCTTAACGGAAGCGGGAATTGTAACAGAGGAGCGACTTTGGGATAATTTAAAATATTTTTTAGAACGTGTAATTCCTGTAGCTGAAGAATCAAATGTTAAATTGGCTTTACATCCTGATGATCCACCTATTTCACCCATTAAGGGAATAGCCAGAATAATTACCAGTGCAGCAGCGCTAAAAAAAGCAATTGACCTCGTACCAAGTAAAAATAGCGGTGTTACTTTTTGTCAAGGCACTTTGGCTGCCGCAGGAGAAAAAATACCTGATGAAATAGAAGACCTAGGTCGTCAAAATAAAATATTTTTTGTTCATTTCAGAGATGTGCGTGGTACTGCTGAAAATTTTTCAGAAACTTTTCATGATGATGGACAAACGGATATGTTTGAAGCAATGAAAACTTATAAAAAAATTGGTTTTGATGGTCCTGTTCGAATTGATCATGTACCCACTATGGAAGGTGAAAAAAATTCAGATCCTGGTTATGGTCAAGATGGTCGACTTTTTGCATGGGGGTATTTAAAAGGACTTATGGAAGGTGCAGGGTATTAGTAGGTTATGATTCTTGTAAACAGATAAAGCAAAAAATATGAGATTAAAGAATAGGGTGGCAATTGTAACAGGCGCTGCTGAATCCATAGGTAAAGCAATTGCACTTCGTTTTGCAAGGGAGGGCGCAAGCGTAGTTGTTAATTATCATACCAAAGCTGATTTAGCAGCCCAAGTAGTTATGCAAATCATACAGGAAGGCGGTCATGCAATTGCTCTTTGTGCTGACGTTTCTAATGAGGTTGAAGTGCAAGAAATGATTCAAGCAACCATTGCAACATTTGGCAGGGTTGATATTTTAGTAAATAATGCAGGAATTGATCCACGTAAAACTTGGAATGAAATTACTGTAGCAGATTGGGATCATGTAATGGCAACCAATGTAAGATCACAATTTATATGTGCTAAGGCAGTTTTCCCATTTATGCAGAAACAAGATTATGGAAAAATAATCAATGTATCTTCTGTTGTTTTTTTAACTGGTCAAAAAGGATATGTGCACTATGTAGCTTCTAAGGGCGCAATCATCGGTTTTACTCGCGCACTCGCCAACGAAATTGGTATGCATCATATAAATGTCAATGCTATTATATTGGGAGCAATACATACAGAAAATGAATTGGAAAAATTGGGCTCTTTGGAAGCACAGGAAAAAGCAACGAATATGTTAATGGACATTCAAGCCATTCCGCAACGAATTCAGACGAGTGATATAGAAGGAACATTTGTATTTCTAGCTTCTGCTGATAGTGATTTAATTACAGGGCAATCAATGAATATAGATGGCGGCTGGATGATGCACTAATCATCACCGTATAAAAAGATATAAATTAAAAGTTATGAGGGTTGCATTATTAGGTATTGTTCATGAATCAAACACCTTCGTAAATGAGCCTACGACACTTAATAAATTTAAGGAAAGTCGCTTACTTTTTGAAAATGATATAATACTGCAATACAAAAATTCATTTCATGAATTGGGCGGGATGATTGAAGTATTAGAAAAGAACGAAATAGAAATTGTCCCGATACTTTATGCGGAAGCTACCCCTGGTGGCAAGGTGACTAAGGAAGCTTTTGAGTTTCTTTTACACGAGGCTATCACAAGGATAAAACAACAACTTCCCTTAGATGGTTGCCTAGTCGTGCCGCATGGCGCAGGTGTTTGCGAAGCATATGATGATATGGATGGCTTTTGGCTTAGTCAATTGAGAGCTACGGTAGGCGATACAATACCAATTATTGGAACACTCGATCCACATGCAAATGTAAGCCAGCTAATGATTCATTCAACAGATGCACTTGTTGCTTATAAAACAAATCCGCACATTGATCAAAGAGATGCAGGTAAGGAAGCTGCAACCATGATGGTTGATTTACTTTTTGGTAAGATTAAACCAGTTCAAATTTTTTCATCACTACCACTTATTATAAGTATAGAGCAGCAATTTTCTGGAGAAAATCCTTATAAATATTTGCTACAACTATCTGCTGAAATTTGTAAAATGGATGGGATCCTTTCGGCTAGTATTTTACTGGGATTTCCTTATGCCGATGTACATGAAATGGGCGCATCACTTATTGTAATATCAAATGGGGATCGGGAGATAGGAAATGTAGCCATTAAAAAGATTGAAAATTATATGATTTCCAACAAAGGATTATTTGTTGGGACCAAACATGAAATAGCTTCCTTAATTAATAAAGTGAATTCCATTGAAAAGCCTGTTTTATTATTAGATATGGGTGACAATGTAGGAGGAGGCGCACCTGGTAACAGTATTTATCTACTTGACCAATTAGAGGATGCCGGAATAAAAAATACCTTCATCTGTATTTATGATCCAGTGTGTGTAGCTACTTTAATGGATGTTGAGATTGGCGCATCCGTTGCAATTAATTTTGGCGAAAGCCATGAAAAAGTTGAAACAAGGAAAAGACAAGTTACCTTAGTTTGGAAGGGTCATGGAAAATTTGATGAACACAAGCCTAGACATGGCGGACAAATTCATTTTGATATGGGCAATATTGCCATCGTAAAAACAATCAATCAGGATGTTGTAATGCTAACCTCATTAAGAATAGCACCGTATAGTTTGGTACAACTAACTGCCTTTAACATTGACCCTACTTCATTCAACGCAATTGTTGCAAAAGGAGTGAATGCCCCTATTGCTGCTTATGCAGAAGTTTGTAAAAATTTTATTCAAATGAATACTCCTGGGGTGACGCAAGCAGATGTAACCCAATTAAATTACAAAAAAAGAAGCGTTCCTTTATTTCCATTTGAAAACGAATAAATTTAAACATTAAAAAATATATATTATGTCTGAAATATCTTATGCTAATTCTGCGCTTCTATTGGAACGCGCCAAAAAAGTAATTGCGGGTGGCGTATGTTCGGAATTTAGAAAGTATAATCATCCCCACGCCATTTTTTACACACATGGACAAGGAAGTAAAATATATGATGTAGACGGAAATGAATATCTTGATTTTACATTAAGTCAGGGGCCTATGATTTTAGGACATTCTCATCCTACTGTATTATCTGCTATAGAAGAATACTCAAAGCATGGTCAAATGTTTGCAGGGCAGCACATTAAAGAAATAGAGCTTGCTGAAAAATTAAATGAAATTATACCTAGTGCGGAACTGTTACGTTTTTGTTTAGATGGTTCTGAAGCTGTTCAAACTGCATTTCGTGTAGCCAGGGCAAAAACAGGTAAGAAGAAATTCATTAGGTTTGAAGGCCATTACCATGGTTGGCTTGATAATGTAGCCTGGGGTTTATCAAGTCCATCTTTAGAAGCTTTAGGGGATAGAACTTCCCCTAATATTTATCCTTGGAGTCAGGGTATTTCAGCTGAATCGAAAGATGAATTTATTGTTTTACCATGGAATGATCTTGCCTTGTTAGAAAAGACAATGTCGGAAATGCATCATGAGATTGCGGCTATTATAACAGAGCCAATCATGTGTAATAATGGTTGTATTTTACCTGCCCAAGGTTTCTTAGAAGGGATTAGATCCATTTGCGATAAATATAAAAGTGCATTTATACTTGACGAAGTGATTACTGGTTTCAGACTTAGTTTGGGTGGGGCACAACAATATTTTAATATCGTGCCGGATATTTCAATTTTTGCAAAAGCTTTGGGAAGTGGTTATCCAATTAGCGCAATTGTAGGTAAAAGGGAATGGATGTCTTTAATAGAAGAATCAAAAGTGATACATGCAGGCACCATGAATTCAAGTAATCCAACGGTTGCCGCCGCACTTGCGACTATTTCTGTTTTAGAACAAGAGCAACCTTATGAACGCATGTTTATGCTAGGAAATAAATTAATGAATGGATTAAGAAAAGCAGCTGCTGTAGCAAATCAAAAAGTACTTGTGCAAGGTCCTGGCCCCATGTTTATTCTTGCTTTTACAGAACATACAGCTTTTAATGATTATAGAGATACCTTTTCAGGTGACAAAGCAAAATTGGCAAAATTTATTGCTGGAATGCATAATAGCAAAATCAGAATTATTGGACGTGGACTTTGGTATATTAGTGCAGTACATACCGAAGAAGAGGTTGACCATGCAATCAAAATAGCAGCTGAAGTATTTTTAACTTTATAATTTTATTACTTTAAATATTTACAATGAAAGATAAATTTGAATTAACCAATAAGGTGGCCCTAATCACTGGGGGTGGGTCTGGAATTGGCTTGGGCATTGCTGCTGCATATATTGCGCTTGGCGCAAAGGTGGCCATTACAGGTCGAAATATTAATAAATTGGAAGCTGCGAAATTAGCACTAGGCGATCACTGCTTTATTTATGTAAATGATGTAACGCAAAAAGATACGCATGAAAAATTGGTAGA
>DOMR01000004.1 GCA_003509845.1 Chitinophagaceae bacterium
GTGACAGGTGATGATAATTTTTCGTGGCGTAGTAAATACTTGCATAAATGCAAAGTTAAACTAATTTAACACAGCGCCCTAGTATGTTTCAAGGAATTAGAGTTAATAGCACTATTTAAAGTCAGTGGCGAATTGATTAATTTCAGCATCCGTTAAATCTCCACCAATGATAATTTTATGTTTAAATACCATTTGCTCACCAGCTGCTAATACTTTTTTTATTGGAGCTGAGTTTTTATCAAATGCCCTTCCACCAATATTGTTACTTGCAAATAAACCATACCCACGTGCATGTGACCATGCTGGGTAGTTTAAATTATTAGGATGATCCAATATTACAATAGTGATAACCTCTCCCTCCTTCACTGCTCGTATCGCCACCCATTTACTTCTTTTACCCCAAACATCTCCCGCTTTAAAGCCTTCGGCATTGCGATAAACGCCATTCACCCCTTCGTTATTTAACACAGGAACTAATGTTTCAACCCCTTTCGCATCTAAAAATACTTCTGGTTTTGTTGCAGGTTCTTCAAAAGCCCGATCTAACCTCATACCAAGTAGGCCTTCTTTATTTTCAGTAAATGTTACTTGATTTTTTGCGGTGAGTTGTGTAATTCTTTCAATAATTCTTGTATTCCCTTTTCCTGAAAAAACATAAGAGGTTTGCTCGTTTAAAAGCACATTCTTATTAATATCTATCCAATTGGCACTTACTATTAATTTGCCCAATTTGGAATTAAGGGAAACTATTTTATCAAATGCTATTTTGCCATACTTTGGTTTTTCCGCAGTGGTGATTGCGAATGAATTATTCCAAAAATCAAGCCCGTTTACATCGCCAAAATTAAACCACATACCTACATGATGTGGATGATCCGTGCGCTCAAATGGTCGCGGTTGTAAAGGATACCCGCGTGTAATAATTTTCCCTGAGGCGGCTATAATTGGATAAAGCGATTGCTTTTCCATATTATCTGGATATATGAATGCAGTAAAAAATTTATTATCAACAAATACTTCTACTTTTTTATCCTTATCAACTTGCTTGAATTGAACTTTTTGCGCTTGTAAGCATGTTGCAAAAAGTACGCCGGTGAAAAGTAGTAAAAATTTAAACTTATTCATATTAAAAAATTTATAAACCTAAAATACTACATTTTAACCATTTTAAACTGATAACTCAACTTGCCATCTGCACTGGTTATACGAACAATATAAGTACCTCCCGATAATTCGGGTAAATAAACAGGCGCTCCAGGGGTTAATCCAATCCTTGATGCAACTCTATTTCCTGTTGAAATTTCAAAAACATCCAAATTCATCTTTTGATACCCTTTAATTAAAAAGTCGAAGTTTAATTTAGTTTGGAAAGGATTAGGTGCAAGTTTAATAAATTCAGTACTACTCAATTTTAGAATATCTGTAACTAAAAAATAATAGGTTGAACTTATCGCACTTATACAACCATTTTGCGTAGTTTTCACATTATACGCCCCTGGTGTTAAAGGTTTTATTCTTTGTGTGCTATCTTTTAATACAGCACTGTCCTTATACCAAGTATTTCCTGAAGTTGCACTTGACACTAAAAAATTAGCTGTATCTCTAGATAAAATTGGTGCTGCAGGCACTTCAAATACCGTTACTGTTAATTTAGCTTTGGCACTTTCACAACCGGTCGTTGCTTTCACTTGACTAACATAATAATCAACTTTCCCAATATTAGTAGTAATAGGCTTAGGTGCTGTAGTGGATGAAACTGTCCCACTTGAGCTAGAATACCATACAGAATTGTGCCCTGTTAAAATATTAGCGGTCAATTGATTTGCACCAGCTCCTTGACAATAATTTAACCCTGTAACAGATGGATTATCAGGAATTAGTTTTTCGATACCGGTAATGGATGTAGTTATATTTTTATTACCTACTGTATCCATTAAAGAATTAGGCTTAACTGTTAAAATCAAAGTGTCATTACAAACGCGTGTTATAAAAATATTATATAGCTTATTCCCCACTTTAGCAATTGAATCAATTTTACCAATATTAATCTTTAAACTATCTTTTATTAATGAATTGGATAAAAATTCATTTGATTCAATCGTATATGTTGCTTTTAAATCAGTAATAGTAGATTTCTTGATAGTGATGATAGGCTCTTTAGTATCCTTATATATATTTGTCTTCACAGGAATGGTTTCATTTCCCAAAGAATCTTTTATAATAATTTTCAACTCAATGAGTCCATCTTCAAAATTTGAAATTTTAATGTTTTGAAGTTTAAAAACCGAATCCGTTAATTTACCATTAAATACAACTGAATCCCCTACTGCAGTAGCACTTGTTTTTATAGACATTATTTTAGCAGCATTAATTGGAGAATTAATTGGAGCATTAATAGCGCTGGTTTTAACAATTGAGCTTTGGGTTAAAACTAAAGTATACTCGCAATTTAGTTCCGAAACTTTCATGTCGAATATGAGTGAGTCTATATTACTTTTTCCAAAATTGGATAAGTTCGTTTTTAAAATTGAAGATTTAGGTGCAACCACATCTTTGGTATACTGCGCCTTTCCAATACCTAATAGTACTTTTGCAGTATCTAATACAAATACAGTCGCATAAAGGGTGCCATCATTAACTCCTTTCAACTTAATATTTTTAACAACAATTGAATCTTTATCCATAACCCCTTCATACAAAACAGACTCCCCACCCATATCACTATATATTCTCGCTCTGTAATTTTTTTGAGCACAGGTTTTACATGAAATCGATAAAGAAACAGAATCAACATTTTTAGCATTCACTTTCTTGCCTAAAATTTCAATTATTGGATTCACTTTTTGTGAAGAATCTTTTTCTTCAATATCAAATCGAACCAACTCAACAAAACTATAACGCTTTGTATTATTCGCTCGATCGATTAAATCCATTGACTCCACACCCCATAAACCAGGTGAAGAACCCTTGGGAAGCAATGTGCTAACTTTATATTTTCGCCAATAACCAGGTTTCCCATCAGGATCAGCCACTAAATAATAAAAATTTCCTTTGATTTTATCAAAGTCATTTTGCATACTAAATCCATGCTGCTTTCCTTGCGGGTCTCTTAAAATATAACCACCATGTTTAACCCCTGCTTCATTTCCTAGATATGCTGATGAGTCTTTGGCAAAAAACTCCATTTCAAATAATGTTTCCCCATCAGGGGCTTTTGGATTGGTAGGAGTAGCTTTTATTGTAATTGCATTAACATCTAAAATAGGTGGTATAAAATCAGGGTATTTAGTATCAATATAAATACTATCTCTAATATGTTTTGAAGTTTTAAGATCCTCAGCACCGATTTTAAACGAAGCAGTGTCATTCATGAAGAAAGCCTTTTTTGGATTTCCCCCTTCATCAACTAAATACATCATTGTTAATTCATAGAAGCCTTTAGGAAAATATTCTGGAATAGGATATCTATAGGTAATATGTTTGATGTCACGATTTGCTGAATCAACTTTATAATATCTAGTGTCAACTCCTAAAACACCAAGCTGTAATTCACTTTTAACACCTTTTTCATCTAATTTAGGGATTGCATAATTTGTACCAATGTATGTAATTGCGTTCTTGTCACTTAAATCAAATTTAGCTTCAACATATTGTGTTGAAATGCCATTAGCATCTTCACCAGGCCCCATTCCACTAAACTTTGAAATTCCTTTTCCTAATTTAAGTGTGTTATCTATATAAACTGGCGGCATTAAATCCTCAAGCGGATTATCTAAAAATAATTTTAAACCAAAAGTATTATTGTTTTCATACCTCTTATTTCCAACAGCATCCGAAACCATAATTTGATTTACAGTCCAATAACCGCTTTTGAAAAATTTACTCACAGTTATTTGGCCTCTTAAAATATACCCATTTTTATCAAGTGGAGACAAGCCTACATCAAATATTGTACCAATAGAACTTGCAAATCTAGTATAGCCAGAAGAGGCACCATCCCTTGCACTATCTATAATATTTAATTCAATTTCTAAAGTTATTTTTTTATCCTCATTTGATTTGCCCTCTACCTTAACATCAACCCTCTTTATTTTACCTGGATAGTTATAATCAGGGAATAAGTTATAAACCATGAAAGTCAAATCCTGCCTAATCATGGCAACATATCTAGTACCGTTCATAATTCTATCCCTAATAAATTCAAATTTTCTTATTGACCTTGACATGAGTAAATCCGGATTCATCACATAAAATGAAATGGACTCAGCCATATCTTCATCAGGATTATTGGCGTGTGAATAAGCGCTAACAAATTCAGTCGTCTTGGTTGTTGACCATCCGGAGCTTACTGTAGGATCCAGGTACCAACCACCTAAATCCGCCCAATCATCTTTTAGTTTTTTATCAAACAATCCAGCCCAAAGAAAATGTGATTTTTCATGTAAAACCAATCTTTGTATATTAAAATAATCATTACCTTGAAATGCTGAATTCATGAATTCAATGGTCTTAAGTCCAGTCCAAGCAATAGCAGCTGCGAGAGGATATTTTGGATTAACCTGTCCTGCAATTCTTCTAACTATATACTTTAAATTTGTTTGAGAATGCATTCCTTCTGGCAACTCCTCAATCATATCTAAAATGGTTATTTTTTCAAATGCAGAAAATTCTTGAAAGTTAGAATAATCTTCACTCATCAATTGCTTCAACTCCTCATTCGGAATTAAAAATTTGAAGCCATATCTTTCCAGTGCTAGTCTATTAATCAAATCTTTATCATACCCAAAATTGGTACTAAAAGCAACAACAGCATGATTCAATCTTTTAGAAAAAAACTTCCCTTTGATGCCATCCAATACGCCAACAGATGGATTTGCATAAACAAATGCCTTTTTTGAAATAGTAACAAATTTGATATTATCAACTGTTTCAATCTTTATATCATCTGTGATATCAGTATCAACAATTTTCCATACAGAATTTACTTTTACAGGACTCCCCTCGCCATAAGTTTGAAATAATATATTTCTAGAAACTGTCATAAACAATCTATAGGCGTCTTCATTAGTCCACCTACTTAATTCATTAGAAAGTACAATACCATATTTGTTGTATAAAGTAACACTTGAAAAATCATCTGGAATCGTTATTGTTGAATTTAAAACCTGAATTGAATAAGGCGTATTAATATAACTTTGCTGTGCATGGCCTACATAACTGCTATCATCCTTCCATTGATAAACATAATTTGTCGTACTATTTAAAACAACTGGCGAAAGCCTTACTTCAACAAGTTTATCATTAGCATTCAATTCAACCACCTTTGAAGTAGGGAAATAATATCCAGTAGCGTCTATCTTAACTTCCCACTTCCCATTGGACAAATTATCAAATTTGTATGTTGCAATACTATCATTTCCTGATTTTATAATTTTATAATATTGTACTTCTGCACTTTTTTGGACATATACAGTACAAGAATCACCAGGTTTTAAACTTAACACTTTAAAAGTAATTGAACTTTGGGCATTTATATTAATTGAAATCAACAAGAATAATGCAGGTTGAAATATCTTTGAAAAAATTGCTTTCATATTTTAATTATTATAACTATTTATTTTAGTACGTATAGCGATAATAAAGATACATATGTCATTATTATCATATAATATTGTTTTACACGTCTGTGTATAAACTAAATTGGTAAAATTTGTAAAATAGGTCTATTTAACCCCCTTCAACTGCAACATCACCACCCCATGATGATTAATCGTGGTTTTAAAGTTGCTCTCGTATTTCCCTAATGATTTTTGGCGCCAAATATCTCTAATTTCATATTTACCAGCTAGACCCAAGGATGCGAAGTCGAAATTAAAAGGCAATGCTTTTTCATCTCCCCATCTAAAATAAGATGCCGGGTTTGTTCCATAACCTCCGGTATTAAATAATCCAATGATGGTAGACCCATCTTGCATTTGTTTTCTCCATATTTGTACCCCATTTATTTCCTTCACCAATCTTGCAGGCGCGCCTAAAGGATCCTGATTAATTGCAATCACTTCATCATTGGTTAATAAATTCAAAGTAAATGCATCAATTTGCTCAATAGGACAACCAATTA
>DOMR01000082.1:0-5012 GCA_003509845.1 Chitinophagaceae bacterium
ATTTATATAAACTTTCGCTAATTGCGGATGGTAAATTAAATCGTTTTTTAAAATTTTCATACACCTAATTACATCCTTTTTCATTTCTGGACCTAATCCCTTGTGTTTAAACAAAAGTGTGAGGCCATTTCTAGTAATATAAAACGCCCTTACTGGTGCGTGAATGATGCGTGATGATTTTTTAAATGTTACTACTGATCTTCCAGGAACCAATTCACCTATGGCATGATTCAATAGTATATTAGAAAACATTAAATTAACAAACCCGGTTTGTATCACCCGATATGAAAATTCCGCGTCTACAAAATCAATAAATAAGTCCTCATTAAAATCCCCTACTTTTTTTACTAATGAAAGATTTAATATAGAACCTGAAGTAATTAAAGTAAGCGCTTCTTGCGGCGCTTCGCTTGGAATTGAAATATTTGGCTGACAGTTAATACCAAATTGCGCAACATTTATAAAATCGCCTTTTTGAATCAATGATTTATACTTTTCAAAATCATCCGGCTTAAAAGAGGAGTCCTGATCCATGGTCAACAAATAATCATACTGATTTTGAGTTGCAAGTGCAAAGGCTTGATTCAGGCGTTTCGCAATCCCCTCATTTGAATTAAAAAAATGATATTTTATATTTGGGTGTAGGCCATGCAAGGCTGCTTCAATACCTGGAGTTTGGGTTTCAGTGTTATCGAAAATATAGAGTTGCTTAAGTCCAGAAGCATAAGTGTTAATATTAGCAGATATCTGCTTTATATCAGGATGATATAGTATTACAACCCCGGCAATGTTCATCCCACAATTCATTTAGTGTAACCAAATTTAAGCCAATTACATAAAACCGCCTTCTTTTACCTAGTAAAAATTGAATATGTTTAAATTTTAACTATAAATATTTATCTTGTAGATGCTATGAGCGGTAAAATAAATCATTATTCAATAATCATCCCATTCAAAACGGGAAAGCAATATCTAATTGATTGCTTGCAGTCAGTTTTAGCACAGGACTATCCGCACTATGAAATAATTGTTTTAGCTGACATTACCAGTAATACAGATGATGCACTACATGCATTAAAAGATTTAAATAATCCAAAAATTTCTGTCCAACTTTCTGATAAAAATTTGGATATTTTGCAAAATTGGGGACGCATCAAAGATCTTGATAAAAAGGGTTACATGACCATTTTAGGTTATGATGATATTTTAAGTAAAGGCTTTTTAACCTGCATTAATAACTTAATTAATACATATCCCGAAGCAAGTTTGTATCATACCCATTTTAACTACATCAATAGCAATAGTGAAACCATAAAAAAATGTCAGTCACTACCTACCCAAATGACCGCCTCAGATTATTTGGAGTATACTTTAAAAGAGACCATTGATATTATGGCTACTGGCTATGTTTTCAAATCCAAGGATTATGATGCTATTGGAGGCATCCCAACTAATTATCCTAATTTGATATATGCAGATGCACAACTATGGATTGCACTTACTAAGAAAAGTTACTTAGTCGTGGATCCAGCTATCCAATTTTCATTTCGCATTCACCCTTCTGTAACTAAAACATCAAAAGATAAAATTCTACTTGATGCTTTTATTATTTTCCTAGCTTATTTAAAAGAATTAAAAAAAGAAACGACCAGCTTTGAATTAACCATACAATCCTACCTTACCACTTTTGCAGAAAGTACCACAAAAGCAATGGCACATAGGCTATTACGCACACCAAAAAATAATAGACAAGGATTAACAATCGATAAAGTTTGTAACGAAATCGAAGGAAAATGTATAGAAATGAATATACCCTACGCCCCATTCAAAATTAAGTCCATTCAAATAGCCCGATTTATTGAAACAACCCCATTACTCAACGAACTGTTTCTGCTTTTTAAAAAAATCTACAAAAAGCCGGTGTTGTAAGTGATTACTTTAGATTATTTACTTTTATAGCATATAAAAACTTTCCGAAACTAGATTTTAATAGATAGTATAATAGGCGTAATCTAAATTGCCAAATACGCGCAGTAATCGAATATCCAAAGTAGGATTCATACACTTGTGTATTTTCCTTAATAGAATTTAAATACTGATGCGTGCTTACACCAGAATCATCAAATTTTATTAAAGTTTCGTTGATATAACCATAGGGTTCTCCTTTCAATCTGCACATCAAATCATAATCCATCGCAATTTTTATACCCACTGAAAATTGGCCTACCCGCGCATATACTTCTTTCCTTACAAACCAAGTAGGATGAGAGACAGCGCGCATGCCTTTATATAATTGCTTAGGATCAAATGGAACGCCAATATTTACCCAAATTCCGCCGCGCTTCAAATAGATATTCCCACTTGTCCACTGCGTTTCTGGGTGAAGCTTAAAATAATCCACAACTTTTTCTATGACTGAATTTGAATAGTAAACATCCGCCGAGTTTAAAAGATGGATGATCGATCCAGATGCCAAATTTATCCCTTTATTAAAGGCATCTGAAATACCCTTATCTTTTTCACAAATCCATTTACGGTATACCGGCTGTGGGGAGTTATTTAACCAATCTGAAATTTCATTATTGCTTGACCCATCTACTATATAATGTTCATGGGGAGGAATTGTCTGACTATCCACTGAATTGCAGGTTTGCTGCAACTCCTTTAAATTATTAAAGCTAATAGTGATGACTGACAATTGTTCCATATGGTAAAAATAAGCCCATTTCATTACATATTTACTTTTACCACATTTACAATATATTTGTAGTATGGGGATTATTCAAAAACAAGGGGTTAAATCATCATTCTTTATCATGATGGGCTTTTTAATTGGAGCCGTTAACCTTTTGGTATTATTCCCCATGTTCTTCTCAAAAAATGACCAAGGTCTGGTCAGGGCCATGTTGGATATTGGGGCTACGCTTTCCGTATTTTGCACGCTTGGAACCTTGCCTGTGATTTATAAATTTTATCCCTTTTATAATCATTATTTAGGCCCTAAAAAAAACGAGCTCCCTTTTATCACCTTAATCATTAATTTAATTGGATTTGGTTTACTACTCATCATTGGCTGGCAACAAAAGGATTTTATCATTCGCAAGTTGGGAAAATCACCCAGCTTAGGGCAGTATTTTAATTATGTGTATCCTTATACCTTTTTCTTATTAATTTTTTATTGGCTAGAGGCTTTTGCCTGGGGTTTAAGAAAAGGTGTTTATTCCAACTTTTTAAGAGAAACATTAATTCGCATTTTAACTACCCTACTTATTATTGCTTTTGGATTAAAATATATTGACCTTGTTGGCTTTTTAACCTTTTTTAGTTTATTGTATGTAATACCTAGTTTACTACTATTGATTAACTTAATACAATCGAAACAATTTTCATTTAAAAGTTTACAAATTAGCAGTGTTACCAGGCGACTCAAAGGAAAAATGTTCAGCTTTGCATTATTCGTTTTTGCAGGACAGTTTTTTAATTTACTAGCGCGTACCAATGACACTTTTATGATTGTCGGATTGCGAGGATTAAGTGATGCAGGTATTTTTGCGATTGCCACTTACGTTTCAGCTATTTTAGAAATACCCCAACGCAGCTTGAATTCAATCAGTATACCTGTATTAGCCAGTTCCTGGAAAAACAAAGATTTTGCGAACATCAAGCATGTATACCATAAAAGCGTATCTAACCTACTAGCTATAGGGCTATTATTGTTTGGGCTGATTTGGTTAAATACTGACAATTTAATTGCATTTTTAAACTGGGTCAGTCACAAGGAAGCCGGCGGATACGATGCTATTGGTAAACTTATTTTTATATTGGGATTGGCCAAATTAATTGATTTAGCTACAGGTGTGAATAGTCAAATCATTGGCACTTCTAATTTTTGGAAGTTTGATTTTTACACCAACTTATTCTATATACTTTTATCCCTACCACTGAACTACTATTTAATAAAAAATTACAACCTAGAAGGGTTGGCATATTCTAATTTAATAGCACTCACTTTATATAACAGTATTCGATTCCTATTCTTGTACAAAAAATTCAAATTGCAACCCTATACTTATAAGCATGGGCTATTTTTATTATTAAGTATTGGATTGATTTTGTTGGTGCATCAAATTCCAACTGCAAATAATATCCTAGCTAATATTTTATTGCAATCCACGGTTTTTGTACTCAGCTTTTATTTATTGGTTTCATGGATTAACCCTGCACCTGAAGCACTTGAAATAGTGAACAACTTTTTCAAAGAGAAATTACCTGCAGTTTTTAGAAAAAAATAAGTGAACTACTTTTTTTGCGCAACACTCACCAAATGGAATGGCGGATAGGTTTGTTGATGTACCAATTCAAAGCCACAATAAATAAGCATCTCCTTAATTAAGGCTAAGTTGAATACATGATGATGCACCGCCCTATTTTCAATATTTAAATGTGTGCGTTTGATCAAATCCTCCTTTGATTTTACAAAAGCATCGTATTTGAAATCATGCAATGCAATTACTTCCTCAAAATGTGTCGTATCCGATTCGGTTACATCGTTTTTATAATCATCAATCAAATGTGTCAAAGTGGTGATGGGTCGATTGTGATCGAAAGTGAATTCCTTATCTGGCAGCACTAATACTAAACGGCCATGCTGCTTTATTACCCTACTCCAATCCTTCAAAGCCTTAATTGGATTGGCAACATGCTCTAAAGAATGACAGGAAAGTACAAAATCGTAACGCGCATCTTTCACTGCACTTAAATCCGACGCTTCACCTATAAATTGAAATCCTTGTTTATTTTTATAATAGCTATATAAATTACCTTGCTGAATTTCGCCCTCCCAAAGCGTATGATTAGAAAAATTAACACCATCAATCATCTTTGCATGCAAATAAATGGGGAATGCACTCTTAAAATTAAATAAAGCACTTGGACCTCCAACTTCTAAACCAACTTGATCATTAAATGTTGCAGCCAAATTAATCATTTTCCTTTTTGCAGGCTGTTTGATA
>DOMR01000082.1:5136-7967 GCA_003509845.1 Chitinophagaceae bacterium
GTAACTAATATTCTCCGTGTAATACTTATGCAAATCATACACTTGCTCCTGCGCAGGTATCAAGGCGATGACCTCATCCAAATGAGCTAAACCATACCCATTCGCTGTGTCAAAAGCTGCCATGAATGCTGCAGGAATGGGCTGATTGGCCACCCAGGCAGCAAATACAAAAGGTACCCCGGTATGTTGTTTCCAGGCCAAGCTAAGGTCATATACATAGGGGTATTTAGATAAATTTTCCAAAGCCCTATCTCCAATAATCACACCTGCTGTGGTGCCCGAAATTTGAGCAATATACCCTTCGGTAGCCGATATAAATTCAACTTCTTTTTTCCAAAATTGCGACAACAATATCTTTAATAATTGAACCGATGTTCTACTCTGATAATCTAAATAAATACTTTTTATTTCGTCAATAGGAACTTCACTAAATAAGGCCACCGAAGCCACGGCACCATTGGCGCCAATAACGTAATTGGAAACAATGTGGGGATCGGATAATTGGGGCAGGATAGCCACAGGAACTAACCCAATATCAATTTTCCCTGATAGTAAATCTTGTGCAATATTAGCTGGATAGGATTTGACCAAATCAATGCTCTTTAAAAAGCTTTCCTGCTCGATTCCTAATAATAATGGGCGGGTATTTAAATAACTTACCGCGCCTATGCGCCATCTTTTGTCCAATTGAATTAACTTTGCACAAAGAAAAACCTTTTTTTTAATATAGTAACTACTTCTTTAAAGCACAAGCAAATGTCAAAACTTACAGCCATTTCTCCCATTGACGGTCGTTATCAAAAGCAAACTGCCTCATTAAGCGCTTATTTTTCTGAATTTGGCCTTATAAAATACCGTGTTTTGGTAGAAGTACATTACTTCCTGTTTTTAGCTGATAAAAAGTTTTTTAAAGTTACTCCAGCATTACGTAAAGCTTTACTTGCGGTGGTTGAAAATTTTAGCGAAGCGGATGCAGAAAAAATTAAAACGATTGAAGCTACCACCAACCACGATGTAAAAGCGGTTGAATATTTTTTAAAAGAAGTGCTTGACAATAATAAAGCAAGTGAACTAAAAGAATGGATACACTTCGGATTAACTTCTCAAGATATTAACAATACAGCCATTCCTTTAAGTTGGAAGGAAGCCATGGAAAATAATATTTTACCTGCGTACATCAATTTGCAAAATAATTTATTTCAATTAGCAAAAAAATGGAAAAAGGTTTCCTTGCTGGCAAGAACCCATGGCCAAGCAGCATCTCCAACAACATTAGGCAAAGAAATTATGGTTTTTGTGGAAAGACTACATCATCAAATTGAATTATTCGCTTTCATACCTTACGCTGCAAAGTTTGGTGGCGCAACTGGTAATTTTAATGCCCATCATATTGCTTTTCCAAAAAAGAATTGGGTTAGCCTAGGCAATGAATTTGTGGATGATGTATTGGGCTTACAAAGAATGCAGTTTACTACACAAATTGAACACTACGATCATTTTGCTGCGCAATGCGATACATTAAAACGTTTAAATAATATCTTGATTGATTTAAGCCGTGATATTTGGACCTATATCTCTATGGATTATTTTAAACAACAAACTAAGAAAGGAGAAGTAGGTTCAAGTGCTATGCCGCACAAAGTAAACCCAATTGATTTTGAAAATGCCGAAGGTAATTTAGGCCTGGCCAATGCAGTCCTAGAACATTTAGCAGCGAAGCTTCCTATCAGTCGTTTACAAAGAGACTTAACCGATTCGACTGTTTTAAGAAATGTGGGTGTTCCTGCAGGGCATATCACCATCGCATTAAATTCATTAGAGAAAGGTTTGAGCAAATTAATTTTGAACGAAGAAAAAATGCAGGCTGATTTGGAAAATAATTGGGCAGTAGTGGCTGAGGCAATTCAAACTATTTTACGCCGTGAAAACTACCCTAATCCATACGAGGCATTAAAGGACTTGACAAGAGGAAATAATAAGATTGATAAAAAATTGATGCATAAGTTTATTGATGGCTTAAAAGTAAATGCGAGCATCAAAAAAGAATTAAAAGCAATTACTCCGCATAATTACACTGGCATGACCGCGGAATATTAAAATGTCCCAAGCAAACAACTTTTATTAATCTTCGGCATCTGAGCGATCATTAAGTGGCGGTACTATTTTCTTTCTTGGTTCTTTTTTCGCCAACAAACTATGAATAGGTTTCATCCCTTCCTTTTCAATGGCCATGGTTAATACTTGAGCCGTTGCAGCTGCATCACCCCAAGCACGGTGACGACCTTCAATACGAATGCCTAAATCACGGGTCAAGGAACCCAATCCATATTTTTCTAATCCAGGAAAAACACGTCGGCTTAATTTAATGGTACATAATTTAGGCGCCGACCACTGAAATCCAGATTTCCCCAATAAATAATGCACAAAGGAATAGTCAAAGCTTACATTGTGCGCCACAAATATGCGTCCATTCAATAAATTAAATATCTGTGGTGCTACCTCTTCAAATAATGGCGCATTTGCCACCATGGCATCGCTTATGCCGGTCATATTAACGATAAAAGGGGGTATTTTTTGCCTAGGGTTAATCAAAGTGACATATTTACCCGTCACTTCTACCCCATTATGAATAACAATAGCGATTTCAGTAATCCCCGCCGATTGAGGGGTACTGCCTGTGGTTTCGATATCTACTACTGCAAATTCCATTGAGTGGCTAAGGTCGTATTTTTTAGCAACTTATTGCTTGTCCCTTTTCCTTATTTTTGTGGCTCAATATAGGTAAAGAAGCAAAGCATGGAATTGAGTAAAAATTACATACCGGGTGAAGT
>DOMR01000123.1 GCA_003509845.1 Chitinophagaceae bacterium
TTACCAGCGTCTTGCTTAGATACCCAATTGAATTTCAATAAGGTATATAATAAACCTACAATACCCATTGCCGGAACGGCATAAAACAAACAATCATTGATACATTCTTTCATAAGAAACTTATATTCGGTAGTTAAAATTAAGGGGATGCAAAAATAGGGCAGAAAATCCAAAAAAAGGCAAAAAATACGGAGTTTACTCCTCTAAACTTGTCGTATCCTCCTTACCTGTAAAAACAGAAGCAATTTGCTTTCCTTTATAAATGGAGCTATTGTATCTATTGCCCAATATGATAATAGTGGCTGTTTCACGTATTAGCCTGGTAAAAACAGTGTTATTGCCATGCCACCAGCCATTATGATAAATGAGTTTTTCCTCATTGGGATTGGTCAAAATACGCCAACCTAATCCATAATTATGGAAGTATTTGTTGGTAGGACTTTTGGGTTCATAAGCCATATCCATCGTAGCCTGCTGTAAATATTTACCCTCGGTTAAGGCCTTATCCCATAAAAACATATCCCTTGCGGTACTATACACATTTTTGTCCCCGTAGATACAATCGTATTTCTCAATTTTATAAGGCACCATTTTAGCATTATAGGAAGGAGTGTATTTACTGATGGAGGAAGCATCAAAAACATAAGTATTCTCCATTTTCAAAGGTTTGAAAATGTTTTCTTTCATATAATTAGGAAAAGATTGACTTGTGATTTTCTCAATGACCAATGCAAGCAAAACGTAATTGGTATTACAATATTTAAATACGCGGTCTGGAGATGCTTGTGGTAAAGGCTTTCGAGCCACCATATAATCCAATACATCTTGGTTTTTATATAATCCTGATTTAAAAGGCACTTCATTTTTAATCAGCTTTAATCGCTTAATCCATTTGCCTCTTTTGTTTTTTACCCTTACAGAAGCATATTTTTTAGACTCCATAAAATAAGTGTAATCCGCCAATCCACTGCGATGCGATAATAACTGTTCAATCGTTACTTCCTTATAAGGAAACTTAATTAAGTATTTTGCTACAGGGGCTTTCAGGTCCAATTTTTCCTGCTCCCATAATTTTAGAGCTGCCATGGCAGTAAAAGTTTTGGAAATGGAAGCCAAATGAATGGATGTTTCGGGTTGGATTAAAGTTTTACTACTATAGTTGGAATAGCCTTGATAGTCTTCAAATACAACCTGACCATTTTTTGCCACCAAAATTTGACCACTAAATCCTTTTTTACCTAATAGGGTTTCGTATTTGGCCTTGACCTCGTTCATTAATTTATCCTTATCGGTGGGGCTTAATTTTTGATAGGCAAACGGGTAATTAACCAATGGATTAGGCCCTTGGCTGGTTCCACAAGCGGAGCTTAAAAGGAATATACCTAAAATCAAGGTGAGTCTCACAATCATCTGTTCGCTTTTATAGGGTGCAAAAGGGATAAGTATCTACAAAATAACGTTACAATGACTTAATTTATTGTTAATGAATACAAAACAGTTATTTTTTTTAACTTTGTGGCATGAGCAATATTGACAATACCAGTTATCCCAAGGCCAAAATCAAAGTATTATTTCTAGAAAATATCAGTGATAAGGCGGTGCAGTATTTTAAAGAACAAGGATATACGGATGTTAAAAAAATATCAGGTGCTTTAAGTGAGGAAGAATTAATTAAAGCAATTAAGGATGTGCATATTTTAGGAATTCGTTCTAAAACATTTATTTCAAAAAAAGTATTAGATAGCGCTAAAAAATTACAAGCCATTGGTTGTTTTTGTATTGGCATCAATCAAGTGGATATAAAAGCTTGTAAACAAAAAGGGGTTGCTGTTTTTAATGCTCCTTATAGTAATACAAGAAGTGTTGCTGAATTAGTCATTGGTGCATCTATTATGTTGATTCGTAAAATAGTGGATAAAAATAAAGCTGCTCATGAAGGCATTTGGAATAAAGAAGCCAAAGGAAGTTTTGAGCTAAGAGGAAAAACAATGGGTTTAATTGGTTACGGTAATATTGGTACCCAAACAAGTATCATGGCTGAAGCGATGGGCATGAAGGTGAAGTTTTATGATACGGACGCAAAGCTTCCACTAGGTAATGCACAAGCGGTTAAATCATTAAAAGATTTGGTAAGTAGTTCAGATATTATTTCAATTCATGTTCCTGAAACCAATCAAACTAAAAATTTAATTAGTGCTGATGTGATCAAACAATTTAAGCAAGGTGCTATATTAATAAATTATGCTAGGGGAGAAGTGGTTGACTTAGATGCTTTAAGTAAAGCCATCAAATCAAAAGCGGTATCCGGTGCTGCTATTGATGTGTATCCTTGGGAGCCAGAAAAAAATGGCGATAAATTCGAAACCCCTTTACAAGGTTTATCTAATGTAATTTTAACACCACATATTGGTGGAAGTACAGAGGAAGCGCAGGAAAATATTGGCGAAGACGTAAGTATTAAATTATACCAATATCTAGAAAGAGGCGTTTCAAACGGATCACACAGTATTCCTTCGATTGGTTTACCTCCTGTAGATGGCGCGCATCGTATTTTACATATTCATAACAATGTACCTGGTGTATTGAGTGCTATCAATACCGTGATGTCCAAAAATAAAATAAATATTGTGGGTCAATACTTAAAGACCAATGATGAAATTGGATATGTAGTTTTAGATGTGGATTCAAAATTATCTAAAACAGCCTTTGATTTATTGAAAGAAGTGAAACACACCATCAGAGCAAGAATGTTGTATTAGTATTTGTGTTCCAAATTAAAATTCAGATAACATTATTTTAATTTCATCCACATCCACACCTGTGCTTTGTAAATTTTCATTCATGGATGTAACATTAAATTCCATTTTCGATGGGTTGTTTTTACGTGCAGAACTATGAATTTCCACTACCCCTGTTTGCATTAAAATTTCATTGATATTATTAGCGCGTACACCACTTCCTGGCATGATAACAATTCGACCATTTGCTTGTTCCACTAATTGTTTGATTAATGGTAATGCATTGGCAACATTAGGTACTTGCCCACTTGTTAAAATTCGATGACATCCTGTTTCTATAATATCTTCAAGTCCTTGTATTGGATCAACACACCTATCAAAAGCACGATGAAAAGTTACTTGCATCGGTTTCGCTAAGGAAACTAATTCCGCAGTTCTGATTTTATCAATGCGCCCATCTGAATTTAATAATCCAATCACCACTCCTTTAAATCCTAATTCCTTTGCGACTATTACATCCTGTTTCATGATTTGAAATTCCATCTCCGTATATAAAAAGTCACCGCCTCTTGGCCTAATGATTGGAAAAACAGGAACTGTTTGTTGTTTTGACATTGCTAGTAAACTTCCATAGGATGGGGTAGTACCACCTTCATTTGGATTTTCACAAAGTTCAATTCTATGTGCACCCGCTTGTATGGCATCCAAGGCTGATTGAACAGAAAAAACAGCAATTTCTAAAGTGACTTTTGACATATAGTTGACTATAATAAAAAACGAATTAATCTAATGATTTTGCTTCAAACAATTTATTCCCTTCATTGGTATGGACTGCATAATTAAATCCCTTGTGTAGTGAATAAGAACCAAAATCACCATTCTTATTGACAGCAATAAAACATAT
>DOMR01000008.1:0-350 GCA_003509845.1 Chitinophagaceae bacterium
GGCATGCAAAAAAGTTTGAGCGCAGGTCGTGTTCAAAGTGTTGCCGTAAGATTAATCGCAGAACGCGAAAGAGAAATCAACCAATTTTTACCAGAAAGTGTTTTTAAAATATCAGCGCTATTTACTGCACCAGACATCAATAAGAAAAAAGTAAAATTCAAAGCAGAAGGGCCACAAAAATTAGCCACAGGATCGGCTGCTGAAAAGTTTTTAAACGAATGTAAGGGCGCAAAATATACGGTAAAAGATATTAATGTAAAAGACGGGAAACGTACGCCATCAGCCCCTTTCACTACATCAACCTTACAACAAGAAGCATCAAGAAAATTAGGATATAGCGTAAGTAAGAC
>DOMR01000008.1:461-2712 GCA_003509845.1 Chitinophagaceae bacterium
GCAATTAAAGCGGAAATTAATTCAAGCTTTGGTGCAAAATATTACCAACCACGAAAGTTTAAAAATAAAAACGAAAATGCACAGGAAGCGCACGAAGCAATTCGACCTACTTACATGAATGAAAATAAAGTAGACGACGCTGACTTAAATAGATTATATGAATTAATTTGGAAGCGCACGATTGCTTCGCAAATGAGTGATGCACAATTCGAAAAAACGGTGGCAAAAATTGAAGTATCTACAAATAAAGAAACACTATCCGCATCTGGCGAGGTGATGAAATTTGATGGTTTCTTAAAAGTATATTTAGAGAGTAATGATGACGAGGACGAGGATGACACTACATCGGAAGGAGAAGAAAGTTTATTACCGCCATTAGCGGTAGGTCAAGTACTTGACTTTATTGAAATGACAGGTTTAGAGCGTTTCAGCAGACCTGGTGCGAGATATACAGAAGCTTCATTGGTGAAAAAATTAGAAGAATTAGGTATTGGTCGTCCTTCAACCTATGCACCAACTATTTCAACCATCATGAAGCGTAATTATGTGGAAAAAAGAGAAAAAGAAGGTATTAAAAGAAACTTTCAAATTCTTTCTTTAAATAATAAGGATGAAATAACTACCGTGACTTCCTCAGAAATTACGGGTGCTGAAAAAAACAAATTATCCCCTACTGATTTAGGTTTGGTGGTGACTGACTTTTTAAAACTACACTTTTCAAAAGTGATGGATTTTAATTTCACCGCTAAAATAGAAGGTGAATTTGATGAAATTGCTGCAGGCAAACTTTTATGGAGTGATATGCTTGCTTCTTTTTATGAGCCGTTTCACACCACGATTGAACATACCTTAGAGAATGCCGAAAGAGCCAAAGGGGAAAGAGAATTAGGTTTTGACCCAGTGAGTGGCAAAAAATTGATCACTAGAATGGGACGTTATGGTCCAATGGTTCAAATAGGTCATCAGGACGAAGAAGAAAAGCCAAGATTTGCCAAATTAAAGGCATCTCAAAGTATTGAAACCATCAGTTTTGAGGAGGCATTAGAATTATTTAAACTACCTCGGACATTGGGACAATTTGAGGAGGAGGATGTGTCGGTTAATATTGGCCGATTTGGCCCTTACGCGGCCCATGCCAAGAAGTTCTATTCCCTGAATAAGGAAATGGACCCCTATACCGTTACCCTGGAGGAATTAACCCCTATGATTGCAGAAAAGCGCAAAGCCAAGGATGAACGCACCATTAAAGTATTTGAAAAAGAAAAAATACAATTATTACGTGGCCCTTACGGACCTTATATCAAACAAGGATTAAGAAACTATAAGTTAAATAAGGAACAACAAGAAAAAGTAGAAACACTAACCATTGAAGAAGTGAATGCGATTATTGCTGAATTAAAAGCGAATCCACCGCGCAAAATGGCAAGAAGAAAGAAAGCATCTTAAGCTGATTGGTCGCTGAACAATTTCGCTACTTACTGAATTATATAAATAGGTTTCAAACTACCATAAAACAAAAAGGACGCCGATACTTCGGCGTCCTTTTTTAGTTTACACTATACAGCGTAATATAAGTTTAAGCGAAGCCAGGCTTGCTTAATGATTTAAGATGTAATACATGCGCTTGAATAGCACTCAACACCGTAGGATATTCATTATATTTTAATTTAAAATCAGCACATGTTTTTTTAACAATTTTTGAAATTGCAGGATAATGAACATGTGATATTTTAGGAAATAAATGATGCTCGATTTGGAAATTCAATCCACCTACTAACCAGCTAACGACTTTACTTTTTGTAGCGAAATTAGCAGTCGTCATAATTTGATGTGCCGCAAATTCATCAGGCATTACATTTTCAGGTTGTATTGCCACAGGGAATTCAGTTTCTGTAACGGTGTGTGCCAATTGAAATACAATACTTAAAATAAAACCAGCAAAACATCCCGTCACAAAAAAGCCGACTAACCAACTCACCCATCCCAACATATATACTGGTATAATAATAAATACAGCAGCGTGGTAAAGTTTAACAATCCAAAATTCTAGGTGATCTCCAATCGTCATTTTTTTCAATGGCACAGATCCAATTTTTTTAGAAAAATATTTTTTATAATCGGTATAGAAAATCCAGAAAATATATAATAACATATATAAAACCCAAAAATAAATATGTTGAAAACGATGCAAAATATAATGTTTTTGATTCGGTGCCATACGCATTAAAGCGCCCACTTCAATATCATCATC
>DOMR01000008.1:2808-3554 GCA_003509845.1 Chitinophagaceae bacterium
ATAGAAGAAGATGCTAATTTATTTAACCAGTTGTACTTACTAAAACTACCATGGCTACCATCATGCATCACATTAAATCCAATGGCTGCAATTAGCCCACCAAATAGAATACACTCCAATATTGCGTAAAAAGTGGGTGGTGTAAAAAATACCAAATGTATATAAGTGACAACAAATAAACTTAACAGAATAATAGCTTTTGAAAATAATTTGTAATTACCGGTTGCTGTAACTGAATGTTCCTCTAAATATAAATTAACGCGACGCTTTAATTCGGCATGTAATGACTTTGCCATTACAGGAAATTTTGGGGTTGCAATTGTTTCGTTTGACATATTAATTAGTATATATGCAAAGAAACGGCAATTAATAATAACATACCCCCTAAATAGCGAATAATTACACGAACGAATAATAATTCTATTTATTATGTAAATTATTGTTAAATATATCCACAGGATTGGGATAACTTAAATGAACAATTCACCATATTTTACGTCAATTTGAATATTGAAAAACTAAGTATTTACTAAATATGCCAAACGCATCCGAAATTACTGCCTTATTCCAACTGATTGACGACCCTGATGAGGAAGTATTTAATACAATTTCAGACAGATTATTAGACTATGGATCACCCATCATTCCCGACTTAGAACATCTTTGGGAAAACACATTGGATGAAACTACTTTAGAGCGTATTGAAAAGATGATTTATAAATTACGCCTACATGATTTAAAAGAAG
>DOMR01000008.1:3750-5448 GCA_003509845.1 Chitinophagaceae bacterium
AATATTTTGTATAATTATTATCAAATTAAAGGGGTTGAAATTAATTATGACAAACCAGATGAATTTTTAATGTCAGGCCCTTTGCAAGCAAAAAAAGGAAACGCATTTGCAAACACCATTTTGTATGCAGAACTTTGTGCGCAATTAGAAATTGACGCCGAATTCATCAACATTCCTAAACAATGTATCATTGCATTTTACTCCTCCGACTGGGATGACACTGAGGTTTATCCAAATCCGCAAGAATATATACAATTCTATGTGGAAGGAACCACTGGTCATGCTTTTTCACAAAAGGATTTGGACCAATATTTTTTGAGATCTAATATTGAACCAAAGAATATGTATTATAAAAAATTATCGAATATTAGAATTATAAAAAAGCTATTGATTGAATTTTCAAAATGTTTCCAAAGTCCCACATTACAATACAAACAAAAGGATTTAAACGACTTAGCTGATTTATTAGATTAAATAGATACACGCACTCCCAAAAAAAAATGAACAATGATACAATGGGATGATTTTACTAAGGTGGACATTAGATGTGGCACAATCATTAGTGCGCAAGAATTCCCAAATGCTAAAAAACCAGCTTATCAACTTCACATTGATTTTGGCGCATTAGGAATTAAAAAGTCATCGGCTCAGATAACCTCGCATTATACCAAGGATCAATTAATTGGCATGCAAATTACAGCAGTTGTGAATTTTCCTCCAAAACAAATCGCTAACTTTATGAGCGAATGTTTGGTGTTAGGCGTATATGATTTGCAACACCAAGTAGTTTTACTCACCCCAACACATGCCGTAGATAACGGCCAACCCATTGGTTAATGCAAAATAGTTTTGTTCACATTTATCACAGCCCTATTGGCGCCATTAAAATGGTTTCATCAGAACATTGCATTCAACAACTCTCATTTGTTGACATTCCCGAATTAGAAGATATCGACTTGGAAAAAACTATGCCAGCGGTGATTCATCAGTGCATGGAGGAACTTATAGAATATTTTGCAGGCAATAGGCGAAGTTTTACAGTTGCCATTGATCAAGACGGCACTGAATTTCAACAAAAAGTTTGGAAAGAATTATACGAGCTTCCTTTTGGAAAAACATTGAGCTATGGGGACTTAGCAAAAAAAATGGGTGACCCTAATTTAGTTAGGGCTGCTGCAAATGCAAATGCAAAAAATAAAGTGGCAATTTTAATTCCATGTCACCGTATTATTGGATCAGACCGTTCATTAGTGGGTTATGCCTGGGGAAAAACCAGAAAAAAATGGTTATTGCAACACGAATTCAGGTTAGCACTCGGCGTACAAACCTTATTTTAATTTATTTTAAAATTGCCCCATCAAATCCAAAAGGCAATAAGTTTTTAGCTGCACCTACCACCATTATTGGCCCTGTTTTACCAGCTAATATAATCTTGATGGGTGATTGATACCTATTTTCAAAATCAAGTAAGGATTGACGACACATCCCACAAGGCGAGATAGGCTCATTACAGGCGGCTTTGTCTGTATCATAGCTAATTGCCATGGCAAGAATAGTTTCGCTTGAAAACTGGCTCCCAATACTATTTAATAAAGTTCGCTCTGCACAAATACCCACTGGATAACTGGCACTTTCTTGATTGGACCCGATCACGATTTGACCATTAGATAACAAAGCAGCGGCACCCACTTTAAAATT
>DOMR01000246.1:0-3788 GCA_003509845.1 Chitinophagaceae bacterium
TTAAATCATAATAACCAGCAATAGGCATAACTGGCAGATTGAGCGGATGCTCGGGGTCAAATGCCAAACCCAAAGGTTGATTCCGAGCATAGCCTTGCTGCGGATACATACCAGCGGTTCGCGATGCTTCAACACGAGAGAAACGATTAGATGGATTAAAATCAAGATTGAGTAATTGTTTTACGCTGCTACGTGCTGAAATTGTATCATTAAAATCTCTTGGCATTTGATTTATTTTGTCTTCTAATCCAACTATTGGACTTCTAACATTGTTATTTTTAATGCTTAATTCATCAGTTGCCTGTCTTGGAAAATACTCACTATAAGAAAACTCTTTAGCACCAAATGCTCCGTTCATCGTTGAATAATTCATTATATAATATAAAATTATATAATTAATTAATTTTTAATCTGTTAAACGCATGTTTTAAATCCCATTTTAAACGGAAGTTTTGTTCCAATCGCTTCCATTTTCTATTTTCGTTATATTGTGCTTTGGTTTGCCTTACAACGCCTCTGTCATCGTTGCCTCGTTTTACATTACAACTATTACAAACAATATTTCTAAATGCTCCTGTCTTATGGTCGTGGTCTAATGTTTTTTTATTTTCTCCTTTATTGCCTTCAATTAATTCAACATCACACGCTTCACAATGAGTAGTAGTTTTCCATTTATTATACAACGCATCATAGTCATCGCTAATAACCCCCCCTTGTTTCCAACAAGTAATTCGTGCTGATTTTTTACCTGCTTCACTTGCTCTATATTTTGCCATCATTAATTTATAGTCTTCATCTTGTCGTAGTTTTGCTCTTTTTTGTAATTCTGCTTCATGATTTTTATAATAATTTTTTTTGGATCTTTCTTTGTGTTTTTCATTTTGCTCTTTTAATTTTAAATATTCTTGTTCTGCGTTGCTATTCATATATTATAATATAATATATAAATAATTTTTAAATCAATTTTTTAAAAGAAATAATCGCTGACTTCAAATAACCACTTCTATTGCCCTATTCGCAACACGCAATTCTGAGGTCACCTCTGCAAAGATGAAGCAAGGGGTGCTGGTTGTAACATTCTCTGTCACTAACGCGCACTGAGCCGATGTAGCTCGAGTGTCTAGCCCCGAAAGCATTCTACTAAACTCATTTCCGGGAAGACAGAATCTATAACAGGCAACGAAGTAATTACGACGATATTGGTCTAGCGACATAACACGAGTTTTATCATAAATATCAATAGAGTTCATTGTTAGGGCATACACCTCGGGAACATTTAATTTATAAGCAGGGTAATTCGCCGAGTTAATCTGGAGCTGATAATTGGAAATAGTCGTACCGATAGTCGCAACTGGCTCAACAAAGTTGAATGCGCGGGCAACATATTTCTCTTTGTTTGTGTCTAGCGAACCGCCAACGTCATATTGAGGTTTGCCGATGTCTTGTGTAACCGATGTTGAAGCAGCAGGTCCGGAAGTTGCCGACGTGTAAACACCCGCTAGTTTATAACCAGACACAGGGACAGCACCGGAAACAGCACCGCCGTTAGCGTCCCGCCATGCCACCCATAACCGATCCCAACTTGCTGAATTTACATTAAAACGCGATGTCGCCGAGTGCGACGAAGAGAAACTGAAGTAGTTTTTAAATGGAATCGCGAGATAGCCTACTTGAGAAACACGCTGAGCAACAACTTCATCTAATACAGACGAAGCCATTCCAAGCACTTCAACCTGCATTGTAATATTATCCATCGAATAAGAAGGAGTTCCTCCAGTAGCAACTTGAGCAATGCCAGTAGCAGTAGAAGATGTTGCTAAAGCAACCGCTGTTCCATCAACACACGCCATAGCAGGGCAGATAACATTGTCAGCTAATGTTATTTCTATGGTAATTTGAGGAAAAAGACCGGTATCAATAATGTCAGGGGCTGCCGAGGAAAGGAATCCTTCCCAATCCGTAATCGCTAACTGATTAGCAAGTGAATCATAAGATTCATGACGACCTTCACTAGTAGTATTAGCACCCGTAGCAGTAGTGCCAAACGCCGCTCCAGTGTGGTATGATTTTTCTCGGCAAATTTCTGGATGAGTTAGAGTGGTGTTTGTGCATCTGTCAGCACCAAGCGCCTTTTTGGCGTGAACTAACACATTGTAGTTAGAGAAAGAATTTTGGACTAGCACACCACCCATATAAATAGCCATTCGGTCGATAAAGCTGCGGGTGTCATTAGGAAGACGTACTACTGTTGTCGTGGTGTCTGAGGATGTGGTTGTGACATTAAACATCATCCTACAACTTTTTAATGATAAAAGCGTATTACTTGGAAGCTCAAATCTGAGGATTTTGTTAGCAGATTGAGCGCCAGAATTTTGTGGAAAAATTTTAAAGTGACTAGTGGAGACGCCCATTAAACGGGACATAAAATAACTGACATTCGATGGCAAACCAGCGGACATTCTATATATAAACACTTGATATTAAAATAATTTTTAATTTAATTTTCAAAATAAAATAAAACTTTTAAAAATAAAACTTTTAAACCCCTTAACGAAAGCCTGTTGGTGAACCAAAAGTAATCACTCCACTAGCCCGACTTGGAAATGGTGGCATAGCAGGTGGCTCACTCTGAAGAATATTTGGATTATACACTTTCACTATATCAATTCTAATTGTTGCTGTAAAATATAAATTGCCTAATCTGCTTTGATTTTCGCTTTCATAAGGAATAATATCACTTGTAGCTGTTCCTTCTAACCCTGCCGATGTTCCAGTTCCAGCATTTTTTGCGCGACCAATTGGACGACTTTTGCTGTCTGTTAAAAAGAGTCCAATGCTATTTAATTTTCTTTGTTGAAGTGTTACAAAAAACTCACCCGATTGATTACCAGCATAACTAAAACTTTCTGATGTACGAGCAATTTTTGCTAAAATATTAGAAGCAACAATATCATTATTATAAATAGTTTCATCACTTCCTAAAATCGATGACTCAAGACCATTTTGTCCTAACGTACATCTTAAATAAACATGTGGTTCTGTAATAAGCTGCATTGGATAATACCCTTGAATTGTAATACTAGTTGAAGTTGTTGTGATTTTAAAACTATTTGCTAACGTAGTGCTGTTGTCTCCACGTTCGCCACCTAATACTAAATATAATTCACCATTCGCGGATTGGCAACTAATTTTTAAATTTGTAATGGTGTGTGCACCTGAAAATGTAATAGTAACATCTAATAGTTTTTTCTCTGGTTTGCCAAGAATTCCTGATATTGATGTAAATCCAGTAGTAGTTGTAGTTTGCGCTGATAAATTATTATTAACAATGGTAGAGAGTGTTACTCCACCTGGAAATCCTGTTAGTGCCAATAAGCGTGCTGCTAAATTATTGGCAAAATTAACTGCGATGTCATCAGTATCATAATAATTACCACGTGAAACAAATGTATGGACTACTCCAGCAGCCATTGCTGTTCCATTAACCGAACATATCAAAGTCGCCTGTGAGTTTCTCGCATCAATATTATATTGATTATTTGGCATATGAAAATCTACTAATGAAAGTCTAATAACTTCGCCATCCTTACATTCAATAGTATTGCCTTCAAATCCAAGGTGAATATTATCACCCCGACTCTGAGTATCACCTACAACGCTTGCGCGTTCCGAATCTACAAAAAGGTTAATGCTATTCACTATTTGCTGTCCTTCAAATCTAGAAGTCTGTGCCATTATATATAATTACACTTTTTAAAAAAAAAATGTAATCAAAAACAAATAAACCA
>DOMR01000246.1:3794-4149 GCA_003509845.1 Chitinophagaceae bacterium
CAAATTAAGGGATTTAAGGCGGGGACTCAGCAGTGTCCGGTTTACAGAACTTGTCCCTTACTTTATTTAACTCTTCTTGAAGATTAGAATAATCATATTTAAAGGGTGTGCTTTCAATTCTTTGTTTCATTTCATCAATTTTGTCTTGAGGTGTGTTTTTACATAAGTCATAAACTAAGTCAGCATAATACGTTGGAACATCTTTGTAAATTACTTTCATTGTTTCAAGAGCTAACGCTTTCTCAGCAAGTTCATCTTCAGTGTAATTAAAAGGATTTTCTGGTTTGTGTTTAGGGATATCTTTGATGTCCATAGTTATATATATAAAACTATATTAAAAGTTTTAAATCAAAAT
>DOMR01000247.1 GCA_003509845.1 Chitinophagaceae bacterium
TATTGATTATCAATGATTTAGAGTAATTACTAGCCAATATATATAGACTATATATATGAATACAAAACCCTGCTCGATAAATCGAGCAGGGTTTTAAAATAATAAGAGCGTTCTTTTCTAAGCCTTTAAATTTCAATAAAAGGCTTGGAAAAGAACTATTCATCATCTTTCACCTTGCCTTTGTTCTTCGCCATCACCTCTTCCGCGATATTGTTCGGCGCTGGGTTGTAGTGACTAAACTCCATCGTTGAAGTTGCACGACCAGAACTTAATGAACGTAATTGCGTTACATATCCAAACATTTCGCTCAAAGGCACTTTCGCTTTAATAACTTGTAAGTTACCGCGGCTATCCATACCTTCTAACATTCCACGACGACGGTTTAAGTCACCGGTAACATCTCCCATGTATTGGTCTGGTGTAACTACTTCCACTTTCATGATCGGCTCTAATAAAGTAGGCTTCGCTTTTTTACCTGCATTTCTGAAGGCTGCTTTTGCACACAATTCAAATGACATTGAATCAGAATCCACATCATGGTAGCTACCATCCGTAACACGCACTTTCATGTTGTTCACTGGATAACCTGCTAAAACACCCTGTGTCATTGAAGTTTCAAAACCTTTATTAATTGCAGGAATAAATTCTTTTGGAATAGATCCTCCGAAAATATCATTTACAAATTGGAAATGCTTGTCTTTATTTTCAGTTAACCATTCTGTATCTGCTGGTCCAATTTCAAATTCAATATCCGCAAACTTACCACGACCACCTGATTGCTTTTTCAACACTTCACGGTGCTCGATCATTTTACCGAATGACTCTTTGTATGCTACCTGCGGATTACCTTGGTTAATTTCTACTTTAAATTCACGACGCATACGATCTACAATAATCTCAAGGTGTAACTCACCCATTCCTGATAAAATTGTTTGACCAGTATCTTCGTCTGTTTTAACACGTAAAGTAGGATCTTCCTCTACTAATTTAGCAATTGCCATACCCATTTTATCAACGTCAGCTTGCGTCTTAGGCTCAACTGCTACAGAGATAACGGGTTCTGGGATAAACATATTTTCAAGAACAATTGGATGATCTTCATCACACAATGTATCTCCTGTTTTAATTTCTTTAAATCCAACCGCTGCTGCGATATCACCTGCTTCGATAAAATCGATTGGGTTTTGTTTGTTCGCAAACATTTTCATGATACGAGAAATACGCTCGTTCTTTCCGCTACGCATATTCTTAACATAAGAACCTGCATCCAAGTGACCAGAATAACATCTGAAGAACGCCAAACGTCCAACGAAAGGATCGGTCATGATTTTAAACGCCAATGCAGCAAATGGTTCTTTTGCATTTGGTTTACGGTAAACTTTTTCTCCAGTATCAGGATTTGTTCCTTCTGTATCATCTACATCCACTGGTGAAGGCAAGTAACGACAAACCGCATCTAATGCAGTTTGTACCCCTTTATTTTTAAATGAAGATCCGCACATCATTGGAACGATACTTAAATCGATCGTTGCTTTACGAATGGCTTCATGTACTTCGTCTTCAGAAATAGAATCAGGATTTTCAAAAAACTTCTCCATTAATTTATCATCGTATTCTGCTACGGCTTCAATTAATTGCGCTCTCCAATAATCCACATCTTCTTTCATATCATCAGGAATCGGATTCTCTACATACGTCATACCTTCTGTAGCATCATCCCAAATAATTGCTTTCATTCTGATTAAATCCACCACACCAGTAAAATGATCTTCAGCACCAATGGGTAATTGTAATGGCACCGCTTTTGCACCTAACATTTCTCTTACTTGTGTTACCACCATTAAGAAATCTGCACCCGCACGATCCATTTTGTTTACAAATCCAATACGTGGTACCTTATAACGATTCGCTTGACGCCATACTGTTTCAGATTGTGGTTCAACACCATCCACTGCTGAAAACAATGCAATCAAACCATCCAATACACGCATAGAACGCTCTACCTCTACGGTAAAATCCACGTGACCTGGAGTATCAATGATATTGAAATAATAATCTTTAGTATTCGCATCTTTTTTTCCTAATGTAGTCGGAAACTGCCATTGGCAACTTACCGCTGCAGAAGTAATTGTGATACCTCTTTCTTTTTCTTGCTCCATCCAATCCGTTGTTGCAGCACCATCATGTACTTCACCAATTTTGTGAATCATACCAGTGTAACGCAAGATACGTTCTGTGGTAGTTGTTTTACCTGCGTCAATGTGCGCAGCAATACCAAAGTTCCTTTGTAATTTTAAATCCGCCATATTAGGGTTGTTTATTTTTAAATTTTTCGGAGAAACAGCTTCCAAAAAAGCCTATTTTTCCGAGGCGCAAAGTTAATGATATTAGTAATTGAATGAATCAATCTTGGCATATTTTTCCATAAACTAATTTTCGAAGCTAATTAAGGGCAGAATTTAGGCCAGAATCCTGGGTTTTGGGCATAAAAAAACCCCAACAAATTGTTGGGGTTTGAATATTATTTGATCGCAGGGCTTACACTTTAAAGTGAGAGAAAGCCTTATTGGCTTCCGCCATACGATGTGTATCTTCTTTCTTTTTGAATGCACCACCTTCACCTTTTGTAGCTGCAACAATTTCATTCGCTAATTTGTCAGCCATTGTTTTACCATTACGCTCACGGCTAAAACGTACCAACCACTTCATGCTTAACGAAATTTTACGATCGCCACGAACCTCTGCTGGAATTTGGAAAGTTGCACCACCAATACGACGGCTACGAACTTCAACCGCAGGTGTTACATTCGCAACAGCTCTCTTCCACATTTCATAACCATCTTCGTTAGTGAATTTTGCAACTTTTTCTAAAGCATCATAAAATATTTTATAAGCAGTAGTTTTTTTGCCATCCAACATAATGTTGTTGATGAAACGAGTAACCAATACATCGTTGAAACGAGGATCTGGTGCTAATGGAATTTTTTTAGGTTGTGCTTTACGCATGTCGAAGTATTAATTAGTTTGTTAGTTGTAATTATTTTTTTGCTTTTTCTTTCTTAGTACCATATTTAGAACGAGACTGCTTACGGTCTTTAACACCTGCAGTATCTAAACTACCACGAACAATATGATAACGTACTCCTGGTAAATCCTTAACACGACCACCACGGATTAAAACGATACTATGTTCTTGTAAGTTGTGACCCTCACCTGGTATGTATGCGATAACTTCAATCTTGTTTGTCAAACGCACTTTGGCTACTTTACGTAACGCAGAGTTAGGTTTTTTAGGTGTAGTTGTATACACTCTAGTACAAACGCCACGACGCTGAGGACATGCGTCCAAAGCTCTTGATTTACTTTTAGCCCTGATGATCTCACGGCCTTTTCTCACTAATTGCTGAATGGTAGGCATTTATTATGCTGTTTTGTTCAATTTCGGTTTATAAAAAATTCGGACGGCAAAGGTAATGTTCGTTAACCAAATACCAAAATGTTTATTTGCTAATTTTAAAAAAAGACCCCAAATCGCCTTAAAAGAGGCAAAATTCTCCCTTTGGTCTTTCAAAATAGGCTGATTTTCAGTTATTTATTTACAATTTAGTCAACCAACCATGGGTGTCAGGTATATTTCCCATTCTTACATCATTCAAATGTTTTTTAAGCGCCGGTGCCACTTTTAAAGCTGCAACATCAAAATCCATTACATAATCTTCATGTGCCAATTTAGATATATAGGAAACAACTGCCGCAGTTCCTACCCCAAATACTTCTTGAAATAACCCTTTTTTATGCGCTTCTATTATTTCTGTAACTGCTAAATTTCTCTCTTCCACTTCATAGCCCATATCTCTTAATAAAATGATAACACTATTACGCGTTACCCCTTTTAATACAGTACCCCTTTCAACACTTGGTGTAATTACTTTTCCATCAATCACAAACATTACATTCATCATACCCACTTCCTCTACAAATTTATGTTCAATAGCATCGGTCCATAAAACTTGATCATACCCTTTTTCTTGCGCCAATGCAACCGGATATAAACTTCCACCATAGTTTCCGCCATTCTTTGCAAAACCAACACCACCAGGGGTTGCACGTGTATACTTTTGTTCAATTAAAATTTTCATGGGTGCAGAAAAATAAGGTCCGCTAGGGCCTAAAATAATCATGAACTTATAAGTAAGTGAAGGACGCACCCCTAAAAAAGGATCCGTTGCAATCATGAATGGACGAATATATAAGGACGCTTCTGGTATGTTCGGAATCCAATCTTTTTCTAATGCAACCAATTGTTTCATTCCATCCATAAATAACCAATCCGGAACTGTTGGCATTTGCATTCTTTCGGCAGAAGTATTAAAACGTATAAAATTTTGATCAGGTCTGAAAATGGCTACTTCCCCTTTATCGTTTTTAAAAGCTTTGATACCTTCAAAAATGGTTTGTCCATAATGAAGTGCCGCTGATGATGGATCCAAGGACAAAGGTTGAAACTTTTTAATGACTGCATTTTTCCAAGCGCCATCACTATATTCCGCCTCCAACATATAATTGGTAAAGCTTTTACCAAAAGAAAAATTATTGGGGTCAAAATGATTTAAATCTTTTACTGGGATTTCTATAACTGGAATGGATTGTGCGCTCATGTGATACTTTTAAGAGAATGAATTACAAAGAAACGAAAAAAACAAAAACTTACAAGTGTTATTTTTCCATTTGCCCCAATTCAATTAATTTTCCAACCGAATGAGCACTGAAAAAACCATCTTACCTAATTCCGTATTAGTTTCTTTATACAAAGATACTTTGGTCCTGCCTGAATTAGCCAAAAAAAAACCAGAAATTATTCCCAATCCGTTGGTTTCACCCATTGCGCAAACTTCTAGCAATAAAGTTGCCGCTGTAACAACTTCCATGGATCTGCCAGCAGCAAATTTGGATACACAAGCAACTACTATAGCTGCTCCATCAGCGAGCATGCATGTTCAAATTGAAGCTGATAAGGATAACAATAATACAACGAACGAACCCATTAAAGAGTTAGGTCAAATCAAATATTTAGGCGAACATTTAAAACAAGTGACCATTATTGTGAAAGATGAATTAGCCGTTTATTTAAATGAGAACGATTTGACTTTGTTATCCTCCATATTAAGCGCCTGCAAATTAACTTTAGCAGATATCGCTTTAATTAATGTCGCACAACAAAAATTAAGTTTGCACGAAATACTAAATGTATTACCCTCTAAGTTGGTGATTATATTTGATGTAAGTAGTACAACATTAAAAATAAAACTTCCGACTACTTTGTATAAGTCCATTCAATTAGGCGATACTTATTTATTATTTAGCAACTCCTTATCATTAATGCAAGGTGGAGATCAATCAGCAAAATTAGAAAAGGGGAAATTATGGGCGATACTTAAATCTCTTTTTCAACTGTAACAAATGACTACTTTAATTTTTGCAACGAATAACGTACATAAGGTTTCAGAGATACAATCCTTACTCCCAAAGGATATTAATGTAATCACTTTACAACAAGCTGGAATAAATATTGACATTCCTGAACCCTATGATACCTTACAGGAAAATGCAAATACAAAAGCTAAAACAATTTTCGAAATCACAAAACAAAATTGCTTTAGTGAAGATACTGGACTTGAAATTGACGCACTAAATGGTGCCCCTGGTGTGCATAGCGCAAGATACGCTAGCGAAGATCGAAATTTTAATGCGAATATTGAAAAGGTATTAACCAATTTAAAAAATATTGAAAACAGAACTGCCCAATTCAGAACCGTGATTTGTTTGATCTGGGAACAAAAGGAATATTATTTTGAAGGCGTTTGCCGAGGTCATATTGCCGAACAGAATTCAGGTACTGCAGGTTTTGGATATGATCCCATTTTTATTCCGGAAGGGGCTACTAAAAGTTTTGCCACCATGACGATGGATGAAAAAAATACCTATAGTCACCGACAAAAAGCAGTCACCCAACTTTTTTCTTTTTTACAATCCATCAATAAGGTAAATTAATTTCCGTTTTCCAAGGGCGGCGTGGGTGTATTCCAAATGCGCCAACTTTCCTCCGCTTGTATATGTAACATAGCTAAGCCATTTTGCACAGTAGCCCCTTGCGACAATCCTTTTTTCATAAATAATGTTTCGGCAGGGTTGTAAATTAAATCATACAAATGATGTTGTGCGGTGATTGCATCATAAGGCAAGCTGGGTAGTTCATCTACATTCGGATACATACCTACTGG
>DOMR01000278.1 GCA_003509845.1 Chitinophagaceae bacterium
TTTATCAGTGTTTGCGGGTGTGGGAGAAAGAACACGTGAGGGTAATGATTTATTACGTGAGATGATTGAAGCAGGTATCATGAAATATGGTGACAACTTCAAGCATAGCATGGAAGAAGGTGGATGGGACTTAAGCAAAGTGAATATGAAAGAATTAAAAGAGTCAAAAGCTACTTTCGTATTCGGACAAATGAATGAACCTCCAGGAGCACGTGCGCGTGTGGCTTTGAGTGGTTTAACAATTGCAGAATATTTCCGTGATGGAGATGGCACAGGAAAAGGAAAAGACATTTTATTTTTCGTAGATAATATCTTCCGTTTTACACAAGCAGGTTCTGAGGTGTCGGCTTTATTAGGTCGTATGCCATCTGCGGTAGGTTACCAACCAACATTGGCAACTGAAATGGGATTGATGCAAGAGCGTATTACTTCAACAAAAAATGGTTCTATTACCTCTGTACAAGCGGTATATGTACCTGCGGATGATTTAACAGATCCAGCGCCAGCAACCACTTTTGCGCACTTAGATGCAACAACAGTATTGTCTCGTAAAATTGCCGATTTAGGTATTTATCCTGCGGTGGATCCTTTGGATTCAACTTCAAGAATTTTAACACCAGCGATTGTAGGTGATGCACATTATGATACAGCGCAAAGAGTTAAAATGATTTTACAACGTTATAAGGAATTACAAGATATCATCGCCATCTTAGGTATGGATGAATTAAGTGATGAAGATAAATTAATCGTATCTCGTGCGCGTCGTGTTCAAAGATTCTTGTCACAACCTTTCCATGTAGCTGAACAGTTTACAGGTTTAAAAGGGGTGTTTGTATCTATTGAAGATACCATTCGCGGATTCAATGCAATTATGGATGGCGAGGTTGATCAATATCCGGAAGCTGCATTTAACTTAGTTGGATCTTTAGAAGATGCAATTGAGAAAGGTAAGAAAATGATGGCTCAAGCTTAATTAACAAATTAGAACATTTAAACTGCGCACATGTTATTGGAAATATTAACACCCGACAAAAAGTTATTTAGTGGAGATGTATTTGGGGTGCAATTGCCAGGTATTGATGGTTTATTTGAAATTTTGAATAAGCACGCTCCGTTGGTGAGTGCTTTAGGCAAGGGTCAAGTAAAGGTATTAATGACTGCTACAAAAACGGAAGCATACACCATAAAGAGTGGTTTTGTGGAAGTGGCTAATAATAAAACAACCGTATTGGTTGAAGGCGTTTTGTAATGATACAATAACAAAATATTATAAAATATTTGAATCCCTCCCGACTTATCTGGAGGGATTTTTATTTATATTCACATAACGTAAAAAAGTTGGTAAAAAAGTAGGTAAAAAAGTAATTTTTCGCATTTCCTGTTTATGAAAAAAACATTCCCAGTTATAATTGTTTTAATCACTTTATCCATCATTGGGATATTGTTCATCCAAATTACTTGGTTGCAGGGTTTGTTTTTATTACAAAGGAATCAGTTGTCTGAAAAGATTAACCAAACCGGTTTATTAGTCGTGACGGATATCGGAAAAAAAATGAATAGCGGATTGTCATTTCGATTGCCAAAAAGGGGGCGATTAAGTTTAGAGAGTGATTTTCATTTACACAAGTTTGATGAGTCAACAATTGCAGATATTTATGATTATAAAGAATTAAAGGAAAAAATAAAGTCGGCGCTTGATAAATTTGAAATAGGCGACTTGCATTTTGAATTTGCGGTGGCAGATAAAAAAAGCATACTCGAATTAAGGAGCAATAATTTTGATGATTCTTTCACGGAAGATTTAAACAGCTTGCAAGTTCGTATACCAGTGATGCCGCAGGATGTCATTGAACCCGTGGGCCCCTTTGAATCGTTAATCATTGTTATTCCTGATGTAAGATTGTATTTACTAAATTCATTGAAGTGGATTATTTTTGGGGCGATACTTTTTATCATAGTAGTATTAGCGGCGTTTTTTATTACTATTCGCTCCTTATTGAATCAGCGTAAGGTGAATGAAATCAAGAATGATTTTATTAATAACATGACGCATGAATTAAAAACGCCTTTAGCAACAATTTCATTGGCGGTGGATGCTTTAAAAACCGCAAAAGTGCAGTCGGATCCAACTTCAGTAGCCTATTTTAGTAATATTATTAAGGAGGAAAATATACGCATGAATAAACATGTGGAGACTATTTTAGAAACCGGGCAGCTTGAAAATAAGGACCTAGAATTAAACAGGCAGCCGGTTAATGTTCATGACTTGATTCAGGCAGTGGTGGATAGTTATAAATTACAATTAGAGGAGAAGCCTTCTAATATTCATATGCAGCTAGATGCAACAAAGCCAGAAATTACTGCAGATGAGGAACACTTATTACATGTGCTATCTAATTTAATGGATAATGCCATTAAATACTCCAAGGAAGCGATTGATATTTTAGTAAGCACTGCCAACGTAAATAATAAACTAATCATTACCGTTGAGGATAATGGAATAGGGATGACCAATGAAACGAAAAAGCATATTTTTGAAAAATTCTATCGCGCCCATTCTGGTAATATTCACAATGTAAAAGGTTTCGGCTTAGGTATGAGTTATGTAAAGCGTATTGTTGCCTTACATAAAGGTCAGATCCGCGTTCAGAGCGAGTTGGACCATGGCACCACTATTGAAATTACGCTTCCTGTTGCTTAATTTAATTTATAATATTGGTCTACATTAATCATTGGATGCTTGAATAGCATCTGGCATCCAAAATAAACACCCATCTCCGTAGCTTAAAAATCGGTATTGATGGTTCAAGGCGTGCTGGTAAATGGTTTTCCATTCGGATCCTACGATTGCAGCAATAATTAAAAGCAAGGTTGATTTGGGTTGGTGAAAATTGGTAACCAGTCCTTTCACCATTCTAAAACGATAGCCTGGCATAATCATTAATTGTGTTTTAGAAATTAGGGTTTGCAATTGATTCCTTTCCATCCAGTTGACAATTGCATGGAGTGCTTCTAGTTTTGGTATTTCTTTTTCATCCACTTCATAAGCATCCCATTGCAGCAAGTGTAAATCGGTGGCTGTGATTTTTGGATTCGCAATAATTTTTACACCTAACCAATACAAACTTTCAATCGTTCTAAGTGAAGTAGTGCCTACTGCAATTAGCCGGTTATTGTTTTCAATTAAGTAGTGAATCAATTTTTTCTCAATTTCAAAAAACTCCGCATGCATGGGGTGATCGTTAATGAGTTCCGTTTTCACAGGTAGGAATGTGCCTGCGCCAACATGTAGGGTTAAAAACTGTAGCGCAATATTATTTGATGAAATTTTATTTAATAGTTCCTGACTAAAGTGTAAACCTGCAGTAGGTGCAGCAACAGATCCTTCTTCACTTGCATAGGTAGTTTGGTATCTATCCTTATCTTCGGCTGTCGTGTTTCTTACAATATAAGGGGGGAGCGGAATTTGACCAATCAATGCTAAAATTTCAGAGAATATAATAGTCGCATCGTCCCAGGAAAACTCGATTAAAAATTTCCCATCTAATTGATTTATTTTTTTTGCAAAAAAGTGAATCTCTTTATTATTATGAAATAATATTTTTTCAAGAAAGGGCATCTTCCATTTTTTAGCACCGCCTACTAAACAGTTCCATGCTACTTTGTTCGTTGCTTGCATGGCTATTTGCACAGGACGATATTCCATACTAGGTTCCAAACAAAATATTTCAATCACACTATTTTTATTTGGTTGCGCATTTTCTTCTTGACGTGGATTAATTTTATTTTGAAATGAAGGTGTATCATTATTTTCAACCACCTGTTTGTCAAATAATATTCTTGCAGCAATTACTTTACTATTATTAAATAGGAGTGTACTATGTGCAGGTATAAAATCGGTTATATTTTGATATTGGCTATCTGCAATGATCTGTTTGTCCCATACCAGTAGTTTACTATCAGCTCTATTTTGGCAAGGGGTATAGGCTATTCTTTCATTAGGTAAAGCGTAGTCAAAGTCAATTAAATTCAGTTTCTGTAGCTGCTTCATGGGGCAAAGGTACATATTGCCTTGATTTTCACCCCAATTCACCAGTTATACACCTCTTTTTTAGGGTTTTCCACAGCTATAAACATCCAAATATTTAGAATATAGCCAAAATATAGCCCAATCCCTTTACTGTATTGATTATCAGCTTGGTTTATTACTTGTGGAAAACTAGAAGGGGTCATTTGGCCTATAAAAGTGGTAAAATGTGTTAATTTGTGTGAACAAGTGGTAAAAAACACTTTAATTATTAACAATGACAGGCTTTCACGGAGAATATCAATCAACCATCGACGCAAAAGGTCGTTTTCTGCTTCCCGGCAGCTTGAAAAAGCAGTTGGCTGAAGGAGAGACGCATTTTATTGTGAGCAGGGGGTTTGAGAAGTGTTTGACACTTTATCCAATAAAAAGCTGGCAGGGTATATTAGATCGTATTAGCCAATTGAATGATTTTGATCCTAAAGTGAGACAGTTTCGTCGTCAATTTTTAGGGGGAGCAACCGAGGTTGAATTAGATGGTGCTGGTCGTATTTTATTACCAGCTACATTAAGAGAGTTTGCTTTACCAGGAAAGGAAATTGTATTAGCAGCTGCCTTAGATCGTTTTGAAATTTGGGATGCAAGTAAATACAAACAGCTCTTTGAAGAT
>DOMR01000044.1 GCA_003509845.1 Chitinophagaceae bacterium
ACTAATAAAGCGGTATTATCGCCATATTTAATATGAACCGTAGTTTTACCTCTTCGCAAACTTGCCGCATCCATCATATCATCATGAACCAATGTAAAATTGTGAAACAATTCAACTGCGTTGGCTAATTGATAGGCGTCTGGATGTATATCACTAAACAGTTCATTACCTAGTAAACACATCACAGGTCTAATACGTTTGCCCCCAATATTTAAAAAATATTCACCGGGCGCATACAAAGTATTAGGGCTTTCAGGAAAATGAGGATGGTCAAATTCCTTATTAAATTTTTCTGATAACTCTTGAAAACTATACATGCTACAAACCTAAACATTATTCACAAGATTTCATAGCTCCATTCATCCTTGTTTTTGCCGATTTTAGCAATTATTAAACATATTTAAAATCCTTTTCCCCTTAAATTTGCATACCCCAAAAGGATACCTATGAAATTAACCCGATTTATAACCACTATTAGCTTTTTGATGATTACCTACTTGGCAAATAGCCAAGCTAGTACTGAAGAATATACAAGTCCCTATAAAAAAGCGATCGGTTTTAAATTGAATCCTGGCGCCATCAGTTACAGAAGCTTTTATACCCGAAATAAAGCAGTCGAAGGAATTGGTTTTATTTCAATAGATGGTTTTCAATTGACCATATTAAATGAAAAATATTTCCCATTTGCCAATGCCGAAAACCTTACTTGGTATATTGGTTATGGTGGTCATTTTAATTTGTGGAGTGAAAAGTATAAGCTCAACAACCCATCAAAAACTGCAGGAGTTGCTGTTGGCGTTGATGGTATCCTGGGATTTGATTATAAATTAAAAAATACGCCCATTAATTTAAGCGTAGATATACAACCCGCATTTAATTTTGTGGGTGGCAGTTATTTTGATTTAGGTTGGGGAGGCATTGGGATACGCTATACAATTAAATAAGAACCCACTCTAATAACTATCTCCCCCTTTTCTTAATTACTTATTTAAGGTAAACAAGGAATCCACAAATTCGTTTTTATCAAATAAAATCAAGTCGTGAATTTGTTCTCCAACACCAATATATTTTACTGGTATTTTACATTGATGCGCAATTGCTAACACTACGCCACCTTTTGCAGTACCATCTAATTTTGTAATAGCTAAAGCGTTTACATTCGTAACCGCCATGAATTGTTTTGCTTGCTCTAATGCATTTTGACCGGTGGAACCATCAAGGACCAATAATACTTCATGTGGTGCATCTGGTAATTGCTTTTGTATCACACGCATAATTTTATTCAACTCATCCATCAAGTGCACTTTATTATGAAGACGTCCAGCAGTATCGATGATCACAACATCCGCGTTTTTTGCGATGGCTGATTGTACCGTATCAAATGCAACTGCACTTGGATCTGAACCCATATTTTGTTTCACAATGGAAACGCCTACGCGCTCACTCCAAATAGTTAACTGATCAACAGCTGCCGCCCGAAAGGTATCTCCCGCACCCAATATCACTTGATTGCCTGCTTGCTTATATTGATGCGCTAATTTGCCAATAGTCGTGGTTTTACCTACCCCATTTACGCCAACCACTAATATCACATATGGTTTTTTATTTGCAGGAGGTTGAAAGCCCATTTGATCCGAAGGTGCATCCACTAATAAACTTACAATCTCGTCATGTAATATTTTGTTTAATTCTGAAGTGGAAACATACTTTTCCTTTTTTACACGTTCTTGGATACGTTCAATTAAGGATAAAGTGGTATCCACACCAACATCGGCTCCGATTAATGCTTCCTCTAATTCATCCAACAAAGCATCATCCACCGTTGTTTTACCAATGATGACTTTAGAAATGCGTTCAAAAAAACCTTGTTTGGTTTTTTCTAAGCCTTGGTCTAAGGACTCCTTTTCTTTTTTTCCAAATAACTTTCCTAAAAAACTCATGTTGTAAATTTAAGTAAAATAACCATCCTACTGCAGCCGATATTCTAATTGATTCCAATAAAAACAAAATCCCCTCTCGAATAACGAGAGAGGACTTAAAATTTTATGCTAGAATTCATTGTCTTTATAAAGAACAATGAAAAAACTACTTCGCTAAGAATTCTTTAACAAGATCTTTGTGAACGATAGACTCTTTAAAGGTATATGCACCAGTTTTTGGGCTACGGATAGCTTTAATTACTTTAGTCCAGTTTTTTGCTTCAGCAGAAGCCTTAAGATCCTTTACTTTTGCGTTTTTCGATGCTGACTTTGCCATGATTATTTAATTTCTTTGTGAACTGTTACTTTTTTCAAAATTGAATTATACTTTTTGAACTCCAAACGATCTGGGGTATTCTTTTTGTTCTTAGTAGTAATATAACGACTAGTTCCAGGTAAACCTGTAGTCTTGTGCTCTGTGCACTCTAATATTACTTGAACTCTGTTTCCTTTCCTTGCCATGATGGTATATTATATATTATACTTAATTAATTGGTTGATTAGATCTTTTCGCCATCAGCTCTTAGACCCTTTACCACTGCTGCTAAACCATTTTTATTGATGGTTCTTAAAGCATCAGTAGATACTTTAAGCGTGATCCAACGATCTTCTTCTATAAAATAGAAGCGCTTCTTTTGTAAATTCGGAAGAAAACGACGCTTTGTCTTAATATTAGAATGCGACACACTGTTTCCAGTCATCGGTTTCTTTCCAGTTATCTGACATACTCTAGCCATGAGAAAATTATTTTTTACGGACGGCAAAGGTAAGTAAATATCAATTACCCTCCCATTTATTTTAGTGTTTTTTTATAGATTTAGTGCATTTGGGGGTTAAAAAGGCTAAAATATTGGTTTTCATGCCAATAGATTCGTCTTGAACACTGGTTAAGCGTAATATTCCGCCCTTAATTCCTGCACCCTTTTATCCTCCATATACTCGTCAAAAGTCATTAATCGATCAATAATTCCTTTAGGCGTTAACTCAATCACCCTGTTCGCCACCGTTTGCATGAAAGTATGGTCATGAGAGGTCATCAATACCACCCCTGGGAAATTTTGACATCCTTCATTGAAACTTTGGATACTCTCCAAATCCAAGTGGTTGGTCGGCTGATCTAGTGCCACTACATTCGGATTTTGCAACATCATCTTACTTACCATACAACGCACTTTTTCACCCCCACTTAATACATTTGATTTTTTCATAACATCATCACCACTAAATAACATCTTACCTAAAAAGCCCCTGATAAATGGCTCATCAGCATCCGTTACATTGGGTGGTACAAATTGTCTTAACCAATCCATTAAAGTTAAAGGTTGCAAAAACTCCTCATTATGTTCCATGGGTAAATAGGCTTTGGTAATGGTGGTACCCCATTCAAAACTGCCACTATCTGCCGCACCTTTGCCATTTATAATTTCAAAGAAATAAGTAATCGCTAATGCATCCTTACTTAAAAATGCAATTTTATCATTCTTACTTACTGAAAAAGAAACATCTTTAAATAACACACGACCATCCACTTCTTTCTTTAGTTTTTCTACATTTAAAATTTGATTTCCCACTTCACGCAAGGGCTGAAATATAATACCAGGGTACTTTCTATTCGATGGTTCTATTTCCTCGATGGTTAATTTTTCCAAGGCTTTTTTCCTGGAAGTTGCTTGCTTACTCTTACTTGCATTCGCAGAGAAACGGGCGATAAAATCTAATAATGCAGCACGCTTGTCTTCGTTCTTTTTATTTTTATCATTCATTTGACGCGCCATCAATTGAGATGATTCGTACCAGAAAGTATAGTTACCTGAAAAGGTTTTAATTTTTGATCTATCCACGTCAGCCACATGCGTACACACGGTATCTAAAAAGTGACGATCGTGACTCACCACCAAAACAATGTTTTGATAATCTGCTAAAAAATTCTCTAACCAACCGATGGTTTCAATATCCAAACCATTCGTAGGCTCATCCAATAATAATATATCAGGATTTCCAAAAAGTGATTGCGCTAACAACACACGTAATTTAAAATTACTTGGAATATCCTTCATTAAACTTTGGTGCATATCTTCCTTCACGCCTAAGTCACTCAATAAACTACCCGCGTTACTTTCTGCTTCATAGCCACCCATTTCACCAAACTCTGCTTCTAACTCCCCAGCTTTTAATCCATCTTCTTCGGTAAAATCTTCCTTTGCATATAAAGCATCTTTTGCATGCATCACATCCCACATGCGCTTATGGCCC
>DOMR01000069.1:0-7303 GCA_003509845.1 Chitinophagaceae bacterium
TTTCCCCATAATCTTGCATATAAGGGCTGATCGCGTGAAGCATTTTTTGAAACCAATACGATGAATGCAGGTAAATTTTTATTTTCAGATCCCAATCCATAACTCATCCAAGATCCAATAGATGGCCGACCCGGAAGCTGATGTCCAGTTTGAAAAAAGGTGAGTGCTGGATCATGATTAATTTGTTCTGTATACATGGATTTAATAATACACAATTCATCTACCACTTGCGCGGTGTAAGGTAATAAATCGCTTACCCAGGTATTACTTTTCCCATGCTGTTTAAAATTTGCAAAGGAAGATGCAATGGGTAGTAAAGCTTGACTGGCACTCATTCCTGTTAAGCGTTGCCCATTACGAACAGAATCGGGTAAACCCTGTCCTTGCATTTTTATTAATCCAGGTTTGTAATCAAATGTTTCAAATTGTGAAGGGCCACCACTCATAAATAAATAGACTACGCGTTTTGCTTTTGGCGCGATAGTGGGTAATGCATCTAATATTTGTTGTTCAAATGTTTTTGTTGAAATACTACTACTTAATAAAGTACCTAACGCCATCGCGCCCATACCGCCTGCGGTACTTTTCAAAAAATTTCGACGTTCAATTTTTTTATTGATTGCCTCAAATTCTTGCGTATATATGTTAAAATCATTTTTCCTTCCCATAAACTTATCTTTTAGTAATGGTTGCATCAGAGTTTAATATGGTGCTTGCAACTACGCTATTCGCAGCAACCCAATAAGGATCTAATGTTGTATTAATTTTATATAAACCTGTATTTAACCATCCTTTTATTTTATTGGGGTTGGCTTTAAACTTATTGTATTCCGCTTGTTGCATTGCACTTAATAATGCGATTTGTTTTGAAGTAGGTGTAATACCAGTAAGTTGTCGGTAAGCCAAACCAATAGCTGCTGTGGTATTTTGTTGTTTGGTGATGCTTTCCCCAATCACCTTAGCCGCTTCAATAAAAGTAGGATCATTTAAAGTAACCAATGCTTGTAAGGGTGTATTGGTGGATTGTCTGCGTACTACACAGGAAGCCCTGGATGGTCCATCAAAATTAGCAAGGGTTGGATTGGGAACCGTTCTTTTTAAAATAATATAAAGGCTTCTTCTATATACCTGATCAGTACTGTCCTGATTATATTTGGTCCCATTGATTTCCCACAATCCTTCGGGCTGATAAGGATATACGCTTTTACCTCCCAACTCTTTATTTAATAGACCGCTCGCCACTAAAGCATTGTCTCGAATCATTTCAGCGGATAAGCGAATAGAAGGGCCTCTTGCTAATAATTTATTTTCTGGATCTTTTTCCATAAGCATGCCACTTGCTTTTGAATCCTGCTGATAAGTTGCAGACATTACAATCAACTTATTTATTTTTTTAATATCCCAGTTGTTATCTCGCAATTCAATCGCTAACCAATCCAATAAATTTGAATGACTAGGCATTTCACCCTGGTTACCAAAATCCTCTGCTGTTTTAACCAAACCCTTACCAAAAAAGTTTTGCCATAAATGATTGATAGCAACCCGCGCTGTTAGCGGATTACGCGCATCGGTTAACCACTGTGCTAGGCCATATCTGTTTTTTGGAAGTTGATTAGAGAAGGGTAATATTTTTTCAGGGGTATTTGGAAATACTTGTTTTGTTGGCGCATCATATTGTCCCCTGTTTAACAAAAAGGTTTTTTTAGGCTGTGGCATTTCTTGCATCACCATTATTTCTTTGATATGCTCGGTTGAATCTGATAACAATTTTCTTTGTGTTTGTAGTGCAATATTTGCATTTTTAATATCCACATCCACTACTGATTTATAATAATCTTTTAACAGGGAAATATCATCTGTGCTTAATTCGGTCCTTGTTTTTTTTGTAATTAAATCCCAATTCGATTTTTTTGCCAATACTTTTATTTCAAAAGGAGTTAGCGCTCGGTTATATACACTAATGTCATCTATTTTGCCGCCCTTCATTCCAAAACCTCGGCCCCAACCACCTATTTGCAATCCCGGTTCGTCCTTTGAAAAAAATACAATGTCTTTATATAATTGATCAATCTGTGTTTCCATTTTTAATGGAGATCCGTCTATAAATAAATTCAAACCTTTTGCTGTCGCTGAACCATCATAGGTCATAGTGAGTTGTATCCATTGGTTACGAGGCACGTCGGTTAGTGAAATTTTTGTAATGGCATTGGATGGCGCCGTATGTGCCATAGTCATTTCAAGTCGATTGTTTTTTAAGTAAACATTGTATCCTTTGAAATTATACAACCTTTCCATATTGCTTTTATGAAATATAACACCCTCCTTCATTTCCTTGGAAATGTTCATCCATAGCCCAATAGTAAACGGATCCGATTTTCTAAAAACGCCCACCTCTTTTAAATCCAAATAGGCGTCGCCATTTAAATATAAACTTTGTCCATTCCCATTTTTTTCAAAAATAAGGGGTTCACTTTTGCTATCTCCGTCGCGACGTAAGGCGGCAGTTTTACTATTGTTGACACTATTTTTTAATGAATCTTCAAAACTATATAAGCCTTGTAAATTTTCAGTGGGTATACCCTTGCTCGAAATTGTTTTATATTTTTCCTGTTGTATCCATTCATTAAATGCACTAGATGTATTTTCATAGCTCAATTTTAATTGCGCTTCCTTTTCCTTAACCAATGAATTAATATATTGAATAGTTTTTTCTTGTGCTGCCGTAGGAAGCATTAATGTGGGTGTTGGCATATCATCATTCCAAGAGATCTGTCCCGCCTCGCGTACATTATTAAAAAAACTATACAGCTGATAATAATTTTCCTGTGACACCGGATCATACTTATGATCATGACATCTTGCACAGCCCACCGATATAGATAAAAAAGCTTCTCCAAAAGTATTGGTACGATCCATCACATATTCTGTTTGGAATTCTTCTTCTATTATACCACCCTCCATATTTTGTGGATGATTGCGATTAAACGCTGTTGCAATAATCATATCCTTGGTAGGCGAAGGCATTAAATCACCCGCTAGTTGATAATGGATGAAATTTTTATAAGACATGTTTTCATTAAAAGCACCAATAACCCAATCGCGATATACCGACATATCCCTGGTTCTATCCACGGTGTAACCGTAGGAATCAGCGAAGCGCGCTAGGTCCAACCATTGGGTCGCCATTTTTTCACCATAATGCGGGGAGCTTAATAGTCGGTCTACTTGTTTTTCGTAAGCATTTGCACTTTGGTCGTTTAAAAATTGGTCAATTTCATCAACGGTTGGCGGAAGACCGGTCAAATCCAAGGAAAGCCTTCTTAATAAAATTTCTTTAGACGCCTTAGGGCTAGGCTGTAAACCTTCTTGTTGCAATCGACTAAATACAAAATTATCAATGGGATTATTCACCTGTAAATTAAAAATGTCAGGAATCGTCTTTTTTTGTGGTGCAACAAATGCCCAGTGTGGCTTATATATGGCACCCGTTTCAATCCACTTTATAAGTATTGCTTTTTCCTTTGCATCTAAGGTTAAATGAGATTTTGGATCCGGCATCATGTAACTAGGATCGGAAGATAAAATGCGGTGGTAAAGCTCACTCTTATTTAAATTACCCGGCACAATGGCAAATTTCCCAGGGCTTTCAGGCAAGGGTCCATAGGCCGACGCTTCCATATCTAATCTAAGTCCTGCTTTTTGTTTTGCCTTATCTGGTCCATGACAAGAAAAACATTTATCTGATAAAATTGGTTTTACATGTTCATTATAATCAATGACGGAGGGTAATTTAAGATACGCCGAATTTACATCCTCGGGTAATTTGGATATGTTTTTAAATGCAAAAAAAACACTAATAAAACCTATGAATAAATAATATTTCTTCATTTTTTCTGAAATTTAAAATCTCCTATTTCAATAGTTACTTTTGGATTTAATTTTTTAAACTGTTCAATCCCATTTAAAGTTACTTTAGTTTTCCATAAATAAAGCACTGATAAATTTTTTAATGAAGCTAATTGCATAAGCCCTTCATCTGAAATATTCGTACCATAAAGGTTAAGCTGTTCCAATTGTGACAATTGCTTTATATAATCCAACCCATTATCCGTGATCAACGTGTTTTCAACATTCAACTTTTTAATGTTTTTTAAATCCGCAACTATTTTTATATCATTATCATTGATAGGTAAGTTGGTCAATTTTAATGTTACCAACTGTGCATTAATATTTTTCAATGCTAGTAAGCTAGTTTTGTTAAAGGGTAACACATTGACAAAATTGGCCATTACAAAATTGGAGCCTTCTGCGATATTGGTTAAAATAATATTTTCTTGTTTGAAATCTTCAATGATCGCGGGGTTTATGGGTGCAGGATTTGGTAGGTTTATAATTTTTACGGAACTTTTTATACTATTATTATTTTCAATCTCCTGATTTTTTGTTTCTGTTATTTCACTATTTACTTTTGCTGGAGTAGCTAAAATATTTTTATCCGTAATGGTATTTTGGGAAGCAACATTTTTAACCAATTGGTTATAGGAAATGGTGTCAATAATATCCTCGAAAGAGGCGCCTGTTTTTATCCAGTTTTCAATAATTAAAATTTCATTTTGACTTAACTGATGTTTTCCTTTCGGCGGCATGTGTTTTTCATCATCAATCGGCAATACTAAGCTTGTATATAGTGGACTTTTGAAAGCATTACCCGCGACAAATATCTTTCCGTTTTTTCCACCCTTTTTGATGAACATTTCTCCATCCAATCTTAATCCATTCTTTTGTTTAATTGCGGAATGACAATTATAACATCTCAATTTTAATAAGGGTGCAATTTGTTCTTTATAAACATTGTGGGTTTCAATGGTTAAAGAATCAGCTCCATTTGAAATTGTTTGAGTAATTTTTTTTGCTTCCACTTTTATAGTGTCAACCTGGCTCGTGTTGGAATTTTCATTGGAGTTAAATAAATAATTTTCTCCGTGCGTCAATGTACCACCATAGTGACCTGTAATAAAAACAAGTAGGGTTAATATGACAGCTAATAATTTTCGGTATTGCTTTAAGAAATAAACTAGTAATCCTATAACTGCAGTGCTAATCCCGGTCCACTGATGTTTTTGAACTAATAACGCATCATATTCGCCGGAGTTGGATAAAATCCATCCTGCAATACAAGCCATCACGGCGCTAATACTCCCAACCAAAAAAGCCAATGAAATAGGAGCGCGTAAATCAACCTTACTATAATGTTGGTAAACCATCATCAAAACACCCAATAGCAAAATACCAATGGGCAAATGCACAATGACAGGATGTAGGTGACCTATGAATTCAAGCATATGATTTAGATAGAAATAAATAGCAATCTAGCGTATAGCAATTTAACTATTAATTAGTAGGCATCAAAATTTAATAGGGGATTGCTATTTGTTTTGCTTTTGCCAAGGCACTTTACCACTTTCCTGAATTTGCTTTAATAATAAAGCATTCAATTTTTCTGCAATTTTAGGTTCTTGCTTTATTAAATTATTTTTTTCCTCAGGATCTAACTTAAGATGATATAACTCCAAGGGCTGGTAGGGATTATTTTGTAACAATTTCCAATCACCTTGTCGAATTGCATGATATGCCTTACCCCCATATTCCATGCCACCTTCCCTTCGGGTAAAATAAAGCACTCTATTTTCATCAACACTGGTAGTTGTATTTTTTTCACTTATTAATGTATTCAAAAAACTTCTTCCTTCAATTTTATGTTTGATAGGAACCCCTGCAATTTCTAATAATGTGGGGTATATATCCATTGTTAAATTTACTTGTGCCGATACGCTACCCGCTTTAATCATTTTAGGCCAACTAATTACAGTAGGAACTCTTAATCCACCCTCATACATACTTTGTTTACCATCGCGCAAATCACCATTATTTGACTCACTGGGTAGGTGACCACCATTATCACTTAAAAATAAGATGATGGTATTTTCATATTGGCCATTGGCTTTTAATGATGCAATTACTTTACCAATATTATCATCCATATGTTCAATAAAGGCTACTAGCTTAGCTCTTGTTTCTGAAACCTGCGGTTCTCTTTGCTTCACTTTTTGTAACCACGCCGTTGGCGGAGATACGGGGAAATGTGGCGCATTATAGGATAAGTATAAAAAAAATGGATTTTTTTCACCGACTTGTTTTTTAAAATAATCAATTGACCACTGAGTAAATAGTTCTGTTGCGTGTCCTATGGGTTCAATCGGCTCTTTGTTTAAGCGCATGAAATTTTTTCCATGCCGTAAGTGGGTCCAATAATCATCCATCATATCTTCCAACCAACCATGAAACAAATCAAATCCTTTTTCATTGGGAAGGTTGGGTGATTCCAATCCTAAATTCCATTTACCAATATGCGCAGTGCGATATCCCGCTTGTTTTAATGCTTTTGGTAATAAAATAGTACCTGGTTGCAAGTAGCCCCAATTATTATCGGGTGTGGATCTGATTAATCCCGGAACTCCAACCAAATCGGGAAATCTGCCCGACATCAGTGAAGCTCTTGTGGGTGCACATACTGGGGAATTGGTATAAAAATAATCGAATCGCATACCTGCATTGCGAATTGCATCAATATTAGGTGTTCGAATATCTTTTGTACCGTAATAGGAAACATCATGATACCCTTGGTCATCGGTTAAGATGATGAGAATATTTGGTTTTTTATTTTGTGCTTGAATAGCTGTCCCATAACACAAAAAACACAATAGAAAAAATAGAAACTTTTTTATCATTAGTGTACTATAAAATCATTTTTTAATACAAAATCACTTATTAATTTCATACCTAAAATTTAATCTATCTGGTTCTCCAAAATAAGCAACTACCTCCTCTCTAATTTTAATACCACCAATCCGCTCCATTGCCTTTTGCGATCGTATGTTGTTTGCCCCTACATAAAAAGCGACCTTTTCTACATAATTAAATGCATGGTTAAGCATTAATGTTTTTACTTCTTTATTGATGGACTTCCCCCAACAACTTCTTACAAAAAAAGTATAACCAATTTGAATTTCTTTCATCGCGGCATCATATGCGCAATAGCGACTGGATCCCAATGCTTGGCCACTTAATGTATCTCTAATTATAAAAGCACCACCTGATTCCATCGCCCCTTTAAAATAGTTGGTAAAAGCGTCCAATTTATATCTGTCCGGATTGGGATGTTGTTCCCAAATTAATGGATCGGAGGCAACCAGGTACAGCTCGTCAAAATGCCTTTGCTCCAAGGGTTCTAGCCAAACAAGGT
>DOMR01000069.1:7379-8664 GCA_003509845.1 Chitinophagaceae bacterium
CAGTTCAAAATATTAAGAAACTTCAATTCATTTTACTATTTAAATTTACTATATTTTTATCATACTTAAATCGCTTAGTTCAAATGAAAAAAATCAATATCCTATTTTATATTTTATTTTTTTGTGGAAACAGTGGATTTTCTCAACAAATAAATGTCCCGGTTTTTATTTCAGGCACGGAGGGGTATAAAAGCTTTCGAATACCCGCCATAATTAAAACTCCTAGCAATGATTTATTGGCCTTTTGTGAAGGAAGGGTGAATTCATCGGGCGACTTTGGAGATATTGATATTGTTATGAGACGAAGTTCTGATAACGGCCAAACTTGGTCACCAATTAAAGTGATTGCAACCTATGATTCTTTACAAGCAGGCAATCCTGCACCAGTGTTTGATATGACTGACCCAGCTTATCCTAAAGGAAGATTATTTTTATTTTATAACACTGGAAATAATCATGAAAGTGAAATAAGAAATGGCAAGGGGGTAAGAGAAGTGTGGTATAAAACCTCCCTTGATAATGGATTCACTTGGAGTGCCGGTGTAAATATTACTACGCAAACACATCGACCCATGCAACCAACAGCCAATCCATTATATAACTTTAAAGAAGATTGGAGACATTATGCAAATACACCAGGGCATGCTTTACAGGTTTCTACAGGTTTATATAAGGGTCGAATTTTTATTCCAGCCAACCATTCTGCAGGGCCACCACAAAAGCAAGGAGAAGATTATTTTGCGCATAGTTTTTATTCGGATGATCACGGAGCCACCTTTAAGTTAAGCGAAAAATTACATTTACCTGGTAGCAACGAATCAACGGCCGCAGAACTTTCAAAAAATAGAATGATGCTTAATGCAAGAAATCAAAAAGGGGATATTCGTTTACGCATAGTAGCAATTAGCTCAAATGGCGGCGCTTCCTGGGATACAAGCTATTTTGATGAGCAACTTCCAGACCCAGTTTGTGAAGGAAGTATTTTAAATATTGGCTTAAAAAATAAAAAACAAATACTTGCTTTTTCAAATGCAGCAGATGCTAAAAATAGAAACAATTTAACTTTGCGTATTAGTTTTGATGAAGGAAAAACATGGACAAAAAATTGGATCATTGACAACGCGACTGATCCAAAAATGATGAGCAATAATTCAGCATATTCGGATCTTGTATTGGCCAACAAGCAACAAATTGGCATTTTATATGAAAAAGATAATTATAGTAAAATTGTCTTTACCACTATTAACTGGAAAAAGGCATCAAAAACGAAGTAGAAAATTAAATT
>DOMR01000235.1:0-1554 GCA_003509845.1 Chitinophagaceae bacterium
TTTACCTCAAGGGATACCCCTTTTAAGACTGAAATATTGCCATAATTCTTATATATGTCTGTCGCAACTAATAGTGCAGGCTGCTTTTCCATGATACAAACCTACGATTACCGGCCCAATTTTGGCAAAATTTCACAATTTGTTTACATCCTGTAGAAAAAACACATTTGGTAGTATCATTTATACGGCTACTTTTGCAAAAAAGAAACCTATGTTTTGGACTTTAGAATTAGCCAGTTATTTAGAGGAAGCACCTTGGCCGGCTACAAAAGATGAATTGATCGATTACTCTATTCGTAGTGGAGCACCATTAGATGTGGTTGAGAATTTGCAAGAGTTGGAAGACGAAGGAGAAGTATATGAAAGCATTGATGATATTTGGCCAGATTACCCAAGTAATGAAGACTTCATGTTTAATGAAGACGAGTATTAATAATTGAGGCGCTTTCGCAGAAAGCTAGCGCCTCAATTATTAATCTCTAATGATTTAGTCTCTTATGATAAGGAAAAATAAAAAAGGGTCCCGATAAAATCGGCGACCCTTTTTTAATGTGCGCAAAAAAAAGTTAGCGCTAAAAATATAATTAAAAAGTTAATTTAAAATAAAGTAACATTAAACTCAGTATTAATACAATTGTGTTTGCGATAAGTACAGGTCGGCTATTAATTAAATAAGCATACGTCAACCAAACAATACAGCTAAAGTTTACAATCAATACCATGAGTAAACTTAAATCCCCCACACTATGTGATTTCCAAGATAAATAAACCTGAGGCACAAAAGTGATACAGCTTAATAGTGAACCAAGGTAGCCAATGGCTTCTACTAGTTTGGGATTAATTTCTTTGTTGCTCATGTGTTAAATTTAATTGGATCTACTTTATTTTTTATTCGCCTTCAGTAATACCTGCTTTCTTCATAATCAAATCACTCACACCAGTAGTTGAATAACCGCCATCATGGAACAAGTTTTGCATCGTAACCATCTTAGTTAAGTCGGAAAATAAAGTCACACAATAGTTAGCGCAATCTTCAGCAGTTGCATTTCCTAGTGGTGCAATCGCATCCGCGTAATCAAAAAAGTCACCAAAGCCTTTGATACCTGTTCCTGCAGTTGTTTTAGTAGGAGATTGAGATACTGTATTCACACGCACTTTATTTCTTAATCCATAGTGGTAGCCAAAACTACGTGCAATGGATTCAAGCAATGCTTTAATATCGGCCATATCGGTATAAAAAGGGAATGTTCTTTGTGCAGCAGCATAGGTTAAAGCAACCACACTTGCGTGGTCATTTAAAGCATCCATTTTATAAGCAACACTTAACATTTTATGTAATGACATTGCGGACACATCAACACCTTTTGCGTAATAATCGTAATTCAATTCAGGGTAAGCAATTTTTTTACGAATATTCACACTCATGCCAATGGAATGAAGTACGAAGTCAATTTTACCACCTAAAATTTCTTGAGATTGTGTAAAAAGATTCGTTAACTCCTCAACACTTGTCGCATCGGCTGGAACAATCTTAGAATTTGTTTTTTCAGCTAA
>DOMR01000235.1:1591-2541 GCA_003509845.1 Chitinophagaceae bacterium
GCGATAGGGGCGTTGGTTAAAACAAAAGTTGCACCTTCTTCATGTGCTTTTTCAGCCACTTTCCAAGCAATTGAATTGCTATCAAGTGCGCCAGTAATAATTCCTCTCTTCCCTTTCAATAAATTGTATGCCATTTTGATGGTTTATTTAATTGCTGTAAAAATAATTATAATATCCTTTAAAAAGTCAATAATTGCATGAATTGACTAATAAGCTTTCGTTAAAACAAGTGGGTGCTATAAAAAATAGGAAATACAATAAGAATTATAGTAAAATTATGCCCCTAAAAGTTCCTTGGCATTTTCCAAAGCTGATTTACTTGGTGGATCACCACCAATCATCAGCGCAATATGTTGCACCCTTTCGCTAGCGGTAAGCGCCCTTAAAAAGGTATTGGTATTGGCGCCCTTTTGTTCTTTATATACAAATAAATGCGCATGTCCTTTGGCGGCAATTTGCGGTTGGTGGGTAATACATAAAACCTGTCTTGCTTGTCCCAGGCCTTGCAACAATAAACCTACTTGTTTGGCAGGTTCCCCTGAAATTCCAGTATCAATCTCATCAAATATCATGGTAGGTAAATCAATCGACTTAGCCACGAGTGATTTTATGCAAAGCATCAAACGACTTAATTCACCACCGCTCGCTACTTTTTTAATAGGTTCAAACTTTTGGGTATTGTTTGCATCAAACAAAAAATCAATTTTATCTTTTCCGTATGAATTATAAGCAACCTCGTCAATCGTAACTTTTATTTTGGCATTCGGCATACCTACTTGATGTAAAAGTTGGTTTACATTTTTGGTAAACGGAGCGGTTTCCTTATTTCTTTTTTGTGTTAAAGAAGTTGCCAACTCCACTACCTGTTTTTCATCCGCTTTCACTTGTTTCGTGAGCTGATTAATTTCTTCATCCAAGCTAAGTACAGCCGTTAAGTCAAGCTCCAATTG
>DOMR01000235.1:2562-3612 GCA_003509845.1 Chitinophagaceae bacterium
ATGAGTTCATTGGTGCTTTGTACTTTGTGCTTTTTTTGTAAGCTATAACCTTCTGATAAACGGTCTTGTATCACCACCAATTTCTTATCATCAAAGTCTATTTTATCCTGCCAGCTGCTTAGCTCGTTCGCAACATCAGCTAGTTCAATTTGTGCGGCTTTTAATCGGTTTAATAAATCAGCAAATTCAGGTTGCCATTTCACAATGCCATCTAAATTATTCGCAATTTGTTTTAACTGTTGCACAATTGGATTGTCGGCACTTTCCAATACTTGTATGCTTTGATCTATTTGTGCTTTTATGGAAACGGCATTTTCTAAAAACTTAAGTTCCTGTTCTAAATGCTCTAATTCATTTTCTTTTAATTGGAGTGCCGCTAATTCTTCTAATAAATGTTTTTTATAGCTTTCAGTTTTTTCAAACTCATCTCGCCTTGAAATTAATTCAGCCAATTGTTTTTGGTGGTCCTTCCATAAATGGAAAACAGATTGGTATTGTGCTAAATCCTTATGGACGCCTGCTAAAGCATCAATTACGGTGCGTTGAAAGTCGGTGTCGCCCAGCGTAAGCGTATCAAATTGTTGGTGCAAATCCACCAGCTGCGAAGTAAGCTGCTTAAGCTCATTCAAATTAATCGGCGTATCGTTGATAAAAGCCCTGGATTTTCCTTGTGCATTTATCTCACGACGAATAATTACTTCATCCATTAAATCAAGATCATGCTCTGTAAAAAATGCTTGATAGGTTTGCTTGTTGCTTAATGAAAAAGTGCCTTCAATAAAACATTTTTTTGAAGCGTCTCTACATACCGTGCTATCAGCTCTGTCGCCTAATATTAAACCCAGGGCACCCATGATAATACTTTTACCCGCACCGGTTTCACCTGTGATCACAGATAATTGATTGGACAAATCAATACTGAGTTGGTCAATTAAAATGTAATTATGTATTTCGAGTTTGGATAACATGGCTTAATGCAATATACACTACCCTAAAATGCTGCACAAATTTTGTTGTAATAAAAAAGGGTCCTGATTGCTCGGGACCCTT
>DOMR01000112.1:0-2137 GCA_003509845.1 Chitinophagaceae bacterium
TGATCCTAAACTTTCTATTTCTCCACGATTAGGTTTTACCTATAAAGTTCCAACTGAGAGAATCACTATTCGTGGTGGTATCGGCTTATTCACTGGTCGCGTTCCATTGGTATGGCCTGGTGGCGTGTTTAATAACACAGGCGGTAGCGTAGGTGGTGTATCTTTATTTTCACCCACTTTTGCAACTACTTTAGCTTCTATGAAGTTCAGACCTAATCCTACTCAGCAATATACAGCAAACGAATTAGGTATCAGTACAGCTTTTGCAAAAGGTCAGATTGATTTAATTGCAAAGGACTTCCGTTTACCTAAATTATTACGTGCTTCTTTAGCCGTGGATAAAAAATTCGATAACAACTGGTCTGTAACTGTTGAAGGAAGTTTGAGTAAAAACATCAACGAAATATATTACACAAGATTAGATATTCAAAACCCGATTGGAAACATGGTTGGGCCTGACAATAGAAATGTTTACAATAATGGTGTTAGAATGAACTTCCCAGCATATGGTGGATTACCAGCAGGTAACCCTTATACTGGTGTTTATTTATTAAAGAACCAACCAAATAATAGCCAAAAAGGTTTTGCTGCCAACTTTACAGCATCAGTGGATAAATCATGGGCTGATGGCTTCTCATTCAATGCATTCTATACTTATGGAACTGCTTTTGTAACCAATGAGCCTACTTCAAGTCAAAACAATAGCCAATGGAGATATATGGAAACTGTAAACGGTCGTAACTTTGTGAACAGATCAAGATCTGATTTTGATTTAGGACACAGAGTAAGCATGTTTGCTTCTAAAAAATTCACTTATTTGAAAGGCAATATGGCTACTACAGTAAGTGTGGTTTATAATGGTCAATCAGGAAGTGCATTTAGTTATGTTTATAGCAATGGTCCAATTAGAGATAATGGCGCAACTGAAACTGGAGACTTACTATTTATACCAACCAAAGACCAATTATCTGCAATGACTTTTGTAACGCAATCAGGATTTAGCTTAAGCCAAGCTGCACAGAAGGAAGCATTTGAAGCTTATATCAATCAAGATAGTTATTTAAGCAAACGCAGAGGACAATATGCAGAAAGAAATGGTGCAAGATTACCATTCCAAAATATAGTTGACTTAAAAGTGATGCAAGATTTCTTTGTTAAAGTAAGTGGTAAAAAATACCAATTCCAATTAACTTATGATATTTTCAACTTTACGAATATGTTGAACAGAGTTTGGGGTCGTACTTACTTCTTAAGTAATGATCAATTTGGATTAGTTAGATATGCAAACCCAACTTCTGGTGCTCCATCATTATTACCTACTTATAGCTTTAACCCTGTTACCAACAATACTCCTTGGGGTATTAGTTCAAGTACTGCACCTAGTTACAGTGCACGTTGGGTTAGCCAATTGGGTTTAAGATTTAAATTCTAAAACTAATTAGGGTTCGCCCTAGTCAGATTCTAACATAAAAAATCCCCGTCTTGATTCGTCAGGACGGGGATTTTTTTTTACCCCAATATTTGCTTAATTTCAATGCAATATGGTTACAACAAGTTTACAACAGTTTACCGTTGGCGTGGAGGAGGAATACATGGTATTAGACCCCTCGACGAAGGAATTAAAAAGCCACCAACAAACTATTGTCAATGAAGGACAGAAACTATTTAAGGACAAAATTAAGGCTGAAATGCACCAGGCAGTGGTGGAAGTAGGCACTGGGATATGTAAAAATGTAGATGAAGCGTTTTCAGAGATTATAGAACTACGTAATGGCGTACACAAAATTGCAGGGGACTTAGGCTATAGCATTGGGGCCTCAGGCACCCACCCTTTTAGTTTGTGGGAAAAACAATTGGTATCAGATCAAACCAGGTACCAGGAACTGTTAAACGAATTGCAGCAGGCTGCAAGGAGTAATTTGATTTTTGGACTACATGTACATGTTGGAATGGAAGATCGCCGTATGGCCATCCATATTGCCAATACAGCACGTTATTTTTTGCCGCATATTTATGCTTTAAGTACCAACTCCCCTTTTTGGGAAACCCGCAATACCGGATATAAATCCTACCGATCAAAAGTTTTTGATAAATTTCCGCGAACAGGAATCCCGGATACTTTTGAAAGCATCGAAGC
>DOMR01000112.1:2310-3789 GCA_003509845.1 Chitinophagaceae bacterium
TTCCAAGCAATTTGTGCTAAAATTTATTCCCTACGTCGTCAAAATATAAATTTCATTAATTACCAACGCGCACTCATCAATGAAAACAAATGGCGTGCAAGCCGATATGGTATTGATGGAAAATTAATTGACTTTGGAAAGGAAAAAGAAATACCCACCAAGGATTTAATTAATGAATTACTTGAATTTGTGGATGGTGTGGTGGACGAACTTGGCAGCCGCAAACATATTGAGAAAGTGGATCAGATATTTAAAACAGGCACCGGTGCCGACAGGCAATTACGCGTATTTAATGAAACTGGTAGCTTGATTGAAGTAGTGAAATATATTGAGCAGAGCTTTTTAGCAGTGTAAAATATCTCCTAATTTTTGCGATGAACTATTGCGCTAATTTATAATCAAACAAAGTAGCCGTAAAAAGGCCACGTTCTCTTTTCTTGAATATCACATCCCAGTTTCCTTTATACCTTAATATTTTAGGAACCAGTATTCCGTTAAAATAAGTCATCTCTACTTCCATCTGTACATTAAAGTCATATACGCCTGCTTTATAGCTTAAGGAATAGTTGCGCCCGAGTACTTCCAAAGTTTTTGGATTAAACCAGGTAGTCATTTGATCCACGACAACCCTGTCCTTTGCAAAAAATCCCAAATCCGATTTTGGCTGCACATCAAATACATATACCAACTGCCCATGGTAGTCCACGTAGTCCAATTTATAATCATATAATTCATGGGCGGATGCATCATACAAGTCCAACTTATTTCCGATTAATGGAATGCCTGCAATTTTTTTACCCGGATTAAAAAACAACATTTTTAATTGCTCCTTAGCTTTATCAATACCGGATCCTGTTATTTTTCTGTTTTTGCCTGAAACAATATTGGTTTCCCCACAAATACTTCCTTTGGTAAAAAACAAGCTTGCGTATAAGGCGGGCGTTGTGTAATTATACTCCCCTTTGTTATTTCTTAAATTACCCGTTACCTTTTCTTCTAATACATCCATAGTTCGACAACCTCCTATTTTATTTTGTCTTGTTTTGCTGTTTAAGGAAGCCTGCAACTTATTGTTCTCATCCATCATTTGGATATAATTATAAGAACTATAGCCAATGGTACGCAATGTTTTAAAAGCTTTATAAAAGCTCGTATCCTGTTTAATACGATTTAAAATATCCTTATAATCAAAATGATTACGAACAATGGCATCCGTTAAGGTAAATTTTTGTCCATCCACATTAAACACAGTATCCTGTGCCGCTAACCCTGTGCTTAACAAGATCAATAAACCGGCAATAGAAAAAATCTTGTTAAACATGTAAAATTATGAGAATGAGGTAATGAATATGAATTCTATTTAATCTGCGTCATTTTGTAATCCACCCTTACTTTCCCTTTGGAAATATCATTCAATTTGCCTTGTAATATTTTTCTGCGCAAGGGCTTTAAATAATCAATGAATAATTTTCCTTGAAT
>DOMR01000112.1:3841-4480 GCA_003509845.1 Chitinophagaceae bacterium
CCATTAAAGGTTTCCGTATGTGCAACAAAATTTTCATCCATATAACTTAAAGTAACTTCCGCAGGTCGTAATACATCCTCTCTGATTTTAGGAATGCTCAAACAACCTTCATTATATATCCATTCTACCCCACCCGTTGAAACTATCTGTGCATTAATAAATACTTTTTTAAATCCTGGTGCATCCACATAAGTTTCATCCTCAGGCTCTTTGCTTTCAAAAATTTGTGCACTATCCATGACAAATAATCGAATATTTTTATTCACCTGAGGCGCAGCCAATCCAACCCCATTACTCTCATACATGGTTTCCCACATATCTGCAATGACTTTGGTCAAATTAGGATAGTCCGCATCAATCGGCTCACTCACTTTTCGAAGTATGGCTGCTCCATAAGCAACAATAGGTAAAATCATATTTTCATCTTTATTTAAAAAACTGGAATACTCTTGCAGATATTGGGTGCAAAGTTATCAATAAATGGTGGTTTTAGGAGCGGTAAGACAGATATTCCTGCAATAACATGGTGGCAGCCACCAAATCAATGTTTTTCTTATCTCTTCTGTCCACTTTTTTCATTCCCATCTCCACCATGGCGCGCACTGCATTTTTGGAACTGTATCTTTCATCCACGGTAAC
>DOMR01000112.1:4541-5156 GCA_003509845.1 Chitinophagaceae bacterium
ACCAAAGGTGTAGCGTGTGTGGGCGTATTATCCAAATTAAGCGGTTCTCCAATTAAAATGAGCTCCACTTCTTCCTTCTTAAAATAATCCGCTAAAAAAGTATATAAATTTTTGGTCTCCACTGTTAATAATGCAGTCGCAATAATTTGAAGTGGATCAGTCACTGCTAAACCACATCTTTTTCCACCATAATCTATACAAATAATTCTAGGCAAGGTTAATTTATTATACTGGTTAAAGATACATTTGAATAAGCATGGCGCCAATAACAAAAACACTAAATACAATACTCGCTATCCCATTGACGGTCATAAACGCGAGGTTTACTTTACTAAGGTCATATGGCTTAACAATACTTTGTTGGTAAATCAACATCCCAATAAAAATGAGCAACCCAAAAAGATATAGAAAATGAAATCCCCCTACAAAATAAGCAGCAATAACAAATGATGCTGATAAAACATGTAGTACGCGTGAAATACTTAATGATTGTTTTAAGCCCCATTGACTTGGGATAGAATATAGTGATTGTGATTGATCAAAATCAATATCCTGCAAAGCATAAATAATATCAAAGCCACTTACCCAAAAAATAACGGCGAATGAAAATAACAA
>DOMR01000112.1:5335-5629 GCA_003509845.1 Chitinophagaceae bacterium
AAATAAAAACAAATGGAATTGATAAAAAAAGTAGCCGTAATAAAAATAGCCATATTAATGCCAATAAACACCAAGGCTTTTTCTGCCTTTATAATACCTGCGGGGATTTCCCTGATGGCGGTGCGTGGATTTAATTTATCAAAATGCCTATCTAAATAACGATTAAAGGCCATGGCAGTTGAACGTGCCGTAACCATACATACTAGCACTAAAATAAATTTTAGCCCAACTTGATCCACTGTAGTTTGGTGTATAAAATGATAGCGTAATCCCAACACAAATCCAATGAGTGCA
>DOMR01000136.1:0-9969 GCA_003509845.1 Chitinophagaceae bacterium
AAAAATATGTTTTTGAATTTCATTTATATTGCATTGTTGACGTTCTTGTTCCTCGGTTTTGTCGCTATTTATTTTATTGTCTCCATCCCATGCGATTATATTAAATTGGTCATTAGTTTTTAATTGGGAAGAAAAATCACTTTTGCTATTTAACCATGAACTGCTATCTATATTTCCTTTGATGGATAAGTAACTTGTTTTACCCAGCAAGGGTTGCATAAAATGTAATGTATCATTTTTGCAAACTTGAATTGGGGTATTCAACGCAATGCTTTTATCATTTAATACTGGAACAAAATTGGCACCTGAAATACAAATGGTATGTGCCTCGTTAAAAATAAAACTGCTTGCTGGAAAATGTAATTCAAAAATGGACGCCTCTTTTGGATTGCCAACAATTACATTTGTAAGCTGTGCTGATAAATAATCCAAATAACCACAAGGCGGGATGCCGATATGCTGAAAGCCATATCTGCCCTTATCTTGAAGGGTATCCATGATGCCTTGTTTTATAATTTGGATGGACATTTGCGAATAATTATTAAAGTTCGTTTTGATTGAATGATTCAAATTCAGCAAGTGTGATGGGATAAAATTTTACACAATCTCCCATCTTGAATTTGGATAAAATAGCAGGATCCTTGTCAAAAATTTTCAAGGGTGTTCGTCCAATAATTTGCCAGCCCCCTGGCGAAGGCATCGGATAAACTCCTGTTTGTGCACCTGCAATACCTACACTGCCGGCGGATACATTTTTTCTTGGCTGCGGATGTCTTGCTGTTTGTATTTTAATATTTACATCACCCATATAAGCAAAGCCTGGCATAAACCCCAGGCAATACACTTGATAAATGTTTTCGGAATGAATTTTTATTATTTCAGCAATGGATAAATTTAATTTTGTTGACATGCTTATTAAATCAATACCAAAATTTTCATCATAACAAACAGGAACTTCAATAATTTTATTTACCTCTTTAGTAGCGACTTCAGTTTTTCTTTCGCTTGCAAATTTTTCAATTAAATCATTTGCAAATGCTATTGGTTCATGCATTAGCGCAATATCATAAATCAAAGTAAGGGTATGATAGGAGGGAATGATGTCTTTTATTTCCTTCAGCTGCAGTGAAGAAATAAAATCGTGGAAACATTTTATTTCACTAATCATCGCTTGATCCATTTTTTCAGGAACATAAAACTGAATGGCATGATCACCTAAGGCCTGTGCTTTCCAGTTAAAATTTGAAAAAATCTTAGTCATGATTTTGAAATAGTAGGTAACTAAATGTAGCTTTTTTAGCGGGTGAGATGTATTATTTGAGTTAGATTTTTAACTTTTGAGCTTTAAAGCCTCCACAATATTTAATAAGATTTTTGCATATTTGGTATTAAAACATTTATACATATAATTGATAATCAGTTTATTATGTATTTTTTCCACAAACATTCATGACAAATAGGGGTAAAAAACCCCCCCTTTTTTTTGTTAACGTAGTCATAAAGCCGTAATATTATGGTACGATTGAGACATTTTTAAACAAAATTTTTTAACCTTAATGAGGCGGTTCAATTGATTTTTGAGATTACCATTATTTCAATATCACTTTAACTTCTTTCTTAAACAGACCAAACATCATTCTTATGAAAAGTATGCTTTTAGTTTTTTGTAGTGTTCTGTGCATGTTCTCCGCAACATTCGCACAAACAAGACAAGTTACCGGTAAGGTAACAGGGGCTGACAATCAGGCCGTAGCTTCTGCTACAATCAAGGTCAAGGGTAGCAATGCTGCTACTACAACCAATGCTGATGGAACATTTAGTTTGAAAGCACCAGCGGGTAGCTTTGTATTACAAGTCTCTTCATTGGGATTTGCAGCCAAAGAAGTTACTGTAGGCGCTTCTCAAGCAACAGTAAATGTTTCTTTAACAGCGCAATCAAATGACTTATCTGAAGTCGTTGTAACTGCGTTAGGTATTAAGCGTGAAAAGAAATCATTAACTTATGCATCTCAACAAGTTGCAGGTGATGAGCTTAGAAGAGCTGCTGGTCCTAACTTTATGGAAGGATTAAGTGGTAAAGCTGCTGGTATCGATATTAAAATTAGTGGATCAGGTGCTGGTGGATCTACGAAAGCTGTTTTGAGAGGTGCGAAATCACTTCTTGGAACTAGTGAAGCACTTTATGTTATTGACGGGGTTCCAATGGTAAATAACAAAGGTGGTCAACCAGGTTCTTACGGTGGAAACGACCGTGGAGATGGTTTATCTGCTATCAATCCTGCTGATATCGAAAATATTAGTGTTTTAAGAGGCGCAAACGCATCAATCCTTTATGGTAGCCAAGGTGCGAATGGTGTTATCTTAATTACAACTAAAAAAGGTAAAGCAGGTAAAACTGTAGTTGATTTCAATTCAAGTACTGTATTTGAGCAAGTAACAGGAATTCCTGAAATGCAATTTATGTATGGTACTGCAGGTGGTGATCTTAACTGGTCTAAAGTGAAAGGAAATTATCAAAAAGATTATGTTAAAGATTTCTTCCAAACTGGTATCACTGCAACAAACTCTGTGAATGTGAGTGGTGGAAATAATCAAACAACTGCTTATTTCTCTTTCTCTAATATTACAGCGAAAGGAGCAATGCCTACGAATACTTATGATAAGAATACAATTACATTAAACCAATCAACTAAGTTGTTTAGTGATAAAATTACTTTGAGTTCAAATGTAATTTTCTCTAACGAAAAATCATACAATCGTCCAGGAGCAGGTTACTACAATAACCCATTGACTGGTTTGTATACTTTTGCGCGTGAAAAAGATTTCGCTAAATACAAACAAGATTACCAAGTATTTGATCCAGCTAGAAACCTTTACAAGCAAAACTGGTATTCAACTTATGAGTTTCAAAACAACCCTTATTTTGAAGTTAACAACAACTCAAAGTTGGCGACAAACAATCGTGTGATTGCGAACGTGAAATTGTCATATGATATCGCTAAACATTTAAAGTTTGAAACAAGAGGTAACATCGATTACAATGATGTTTTATTTGATAACAGATATGTTGCTGGTGGAAACTCAGTGAGCGTGAGTCCTAATGGAACTTGGAATTATACTAAATATAAAGATCAGTCTTTATATGCGGACGGAATCTTAAGTTACAATAACAATTTTGGTGACTTTAGTGTTACAGGACTATTGGGAGCTAGTTACCAAAAAAATACCTTCAACGATGGTATGAATGTGGGTAATGGAACTGTTCCTTTACAATATCCTAACTTCTTCTCTTTCTCTAATATACCTTACAATGTGATGTTTAATTCAACTTTAAACAGAACAATTAAGCAAGGTGCATTTGCAAGTGCAAATATTGGTTATAAGGATATGGTATATTTAGACGTTTCAGCGCGTAATGACTGGGCTTCTACTTTAGCATTAACTGGAAACCAATCTTATTTATATCCAGCGTTTGGTTTGTCAGCAATTATTAGCCAAATGGTTGAATTACCTGAAGTTATTTCTTATTTAAAATTAAGAGCTTCTCGTTCTGAAACTGGTAATGAGGTTCCTTTTAACGTGGTTAATCCTTACAACTCAATTGGTGGTGCAGGTGGTCCTGCTGGTATCGGTGGAATTAACCGTAACTCACAGGTTCCTTTCACTAATTTGAAAGCTGAGATTATTGTAAGTGATGAGATAGGTGCTGAAGTTAGATTTTTGAAAGGTAGATTAGGACTTGATGTAACTTATTACAATGCAGTAAGTACCAATCAATTTTTATCATTAGCTGCTCCTTCTGGATCAGGTTTTTCTTCTTACTATGTTAACGCTGGAAAAATCGTTAACAAAGGTTTTGAGGTTACCATCGATGCTGAGCCTATCAGAACTAACAATTTTAATTGGAAAACAAATATTAACTTATCTAAAAACCAAAATGAAATTGTTGAGTTAATCGCTTCTAATCCTAACTACCAAGTTGGTGGTAATGATGAAGGTTTTGAATCAATTATTAAAGCAGGTGGTTCATTTCTTGATTTGTATATTTTTAAATTTGCAAGAAATGCAGGTGGTCAAATCATTTTGAGTGCTGCTGGTGTTCCAACAAAAGCTGCAACAAGTACAAAAGTGGGTAATGTTAATCCTGATTTAATCGCAGGTTGGAATAACAACTTTACTTACAAAGATTTCTTTGCTAGCATCCTTATCAATGGTAAGTTTGGTGGTGTCGCTTTCTCTAAAACTGAAGCATTCTTAGATTCTTATGGTGTAAGCCAAAGAACTGCTGATGCAAGAGCAGGTGCAACTATTCCAATTAATGCAATTTCAAGTACTGGTACCGCAGTTACATCAATTGATCCAGCTGTTTATTATTCAGCGATTGGAGATAGAAATGGAATTATGGAACCGTATGTGTTTTCTAGAACTAACATTAGATTAGGTCAATTAGCTTTAGGTTATACTTTAAAAGTTAAAAATGCTAGCTTACCAATCAAAGCTGCTTCATTCTCTTTAGTAGGAAGAAACTTATTCTTCTTCTTCAAGGAAGCACCATTTGATCCTGAACAATCTATGAGTACTGGAAATGGAATGCAATCAAATGATGTATTCAGCATGCCTTCTACAAGATCAGTTGGATTTAACATCAAGTTAACTTTCTAAAAAAACAAAATTATTTTATTATGAAAAAAATACTAATTGCGTCATTAATGTTGATTGCTATGGTGTCTTGTACTAAAGATTTCGAAAGTACAAACCAAAATCCCAATCAAATTTCTGATCAGCTACTTAAGCAAGACTTTAACCTGGTAGGTTCGCCTTTCTCAGGTATGTTGTTAAACCTTTTCGGAGGTCAAATTGAAGAAGATCTTTTACATGATTCTTGGATGGGGTATATGAATACGCCTACGCCATTTGTTGGTAATGTAAACAATACTACTTATTACATTCGTTGGAACTCCTATTGGGGTCGCTCTTATAATAATGTAATGTCACCTTCCAGACAGGTAATAAGATTAGCTGGAGAAAACAATTTGCCATTATTTGCAACATGGGCAAAATTAATACGTGTAATGTCAATGTCTAAAACATCGGCTTATCATGGACCAGTAATCTATTCAAACTATGGTGCAACTACTCCAGTTATCAATTATGATAAAGAGTCTGATTTGTACAATACTTTCTTCTTACAATTAGATTCAATCCAAGCTGATTTTGCTGCTAATAAAACTTATGCAGGTTTTGCTAAGTTTGACCCTAGCTACAAAGGAAGTATTCCTGCTTGGCAAAAATTGGTGAATTCTATGAGATTAAGATTAGCGATGCGTTTGTCTAAAGTTTCTCCAAGTGTTGCTAAAACACAAGGTGAAAAAGCAATGGCTGATCCAGCTGGCTTAATAAACACAAATGCTGAAAACTTCTTAGTTTCATTGAATGGTAATATTATGCCAGTAGCACAAATTTGTTTCCAATGGGATGATACTCGTATGGGTAGCGTTATGGAATCATTTTTAGTTGGATTAAAAGATAATCGTATATCAAAATTCTATTCACCAGTAACAGATCCTGCATTATATGCTGATCATCCTACCGTTCCTTACAAAGGAATCCGTAATGGTGCATATTGTGAAGCAAAAGCAGATAAAGTTCCTTACTCTAAGGTTTCTAACGACTTTAACAATGCACAAACAAGACGTGGATTTACTGCATCTGAAGTTGCATTCTTAAAAGCAGAAGCTGCTTTAAGAGGATGGGCTGGTGCTGGTAGTGCAAAAACAAACTACGAGAATGGTGTTAAATTATCATTCGAAGATTGGGGAGCAGGTGGCGTTGATGCTTATTTAGCTGATGCGACAAGTAAGCCAATTGATTATGTAGATCCTAAGGATGCACGTAATAGCAATAAAGCTGCTTCAACAATTACTGTAGCTTGGAGCGATGCTGATAATAATGAGTTGAAATTAGAAAAAATACTTACTCAAAAGTATATCAACACATTCACTAATACTATGGAAGCATGGGTTGATTTCAGAAGAACTGGATACCCTAAGATTCCAACTGTAGCTAAGAATGATTCTAGCCCTGATTGGGGAGTTATTCCAAAGAACGAGTGGATTAAGAGAATGCCATTCATCAACGGTGAAAGAACAGGTAACACTGCTGGTGTTGCTGCTGCCGTTGCAACAATGGGTGCTGGCGGTAAAGATGATATCGCAACTCGTTTATGGTGGGATACTGGTAAGGCTACAAACTTCTAACCAAGTTTAAGGTAATATATTAAAAGCCTCCTTCCGAGAAATCGGAAGGAGGCTTTTTCGTTTAGGGTGGTGCGTAATACTTGGAAAATTTATCCAGTTTCCATTTGCGAACAATGAATAAGTGTATTAACTTTAAGTATATCATGCTATATTTTAACATAGAAACATACGCCGAAAAATTTATTAAAATGACAGGTAAAAAATATCCTATGTCAACAAATGCAAATACCTATGATGCCATTGTTATTGGATCTGGAATAAGTGGTGGCTGGGCCGCAAAAGAATTGTGTGAGAAAGGATTAAAAACCTTGGTGCTTGAACGAGGTCGCGATGTGGTACATTCAAAAGATTATCCAACCGCAACAAAAAATCCTTGGGATTTTTCCCATCGAGGTAAAAAAACAAATGCATTAACTAAGGACAATCCTGTAGTAAGTAAGTGTTATGCATATAATGAAACATCAGAACACTTTTTTGTTAAAGACGCGGAGCATCCCTATATACAAGAGAAACCCTATGATTGGATCAGGGGTTATCAAGTAGGTGGAAAATCCTTGTTATGGGCAAGGCAAACGCAGCGCTGGAGTAAATTTGATTTTGAAGGACCAGCGCGCGATGGTTTTGGAAATTGGCCCATCAGTTATAATGAATTAGCACCTTGGTATACGCATGTGGAAATATTTGCAGGCATTAGTGGCAACTACGACAAGTTGGAAACATTACCAGATGGTTCTTTTTTACCTGCATGGGAAATGAACTGTGTTGAAAAAGATATGCAGGCTAGTATCAATAAAAAATTTACCGATCGTCACGTCATACAAGGGCGTTGTGCGCATTTAACCGTGCCGCAACCCATACATATTGAACAGGGTAGGCAGCAGTGTCAAGCAAGGTCCTTATGTGAAAGAGGCTGTCCTTTCGGAGGTTATTTTAGTTCAAACGCATCTACGATTCCTTGGGCACAAAAAACAGGAAATTTAACATTGCAAGTGAATTCAGTGGTGCATTCAATTATTTATGATGAAGCAAGTCAAAAAGCATCAGGCGTAAGAGTGATTGATAGTGAAACAAAAAAAGTAACGGAGTATTATGCAAAAATTATTTTTTTAAATGCTGCTACACTCAATACCAATTTAATTTTATTGAATTCCACTTCAAAACGATTCCCCAATGGATTAGGCAATGACAATGGCTTATTAGGAAAGTATGTAGCGTTTCATAATTATCGTGGGGGATTAGCTGCAAATATTGATGGCCCCTTAGATAAATATTATTATGGTCGTCGTCCTACACAACCCATGATGCCTAATTTTAGAAATGTACACAAACAAGAAACTGATTTTCAAAGAGGCTATATGGTATTTTTTGGGGCAGGTCGTGGGCTTGCTTCTGCACAAGGTGTTGGCGCTGAATTTAAGGACCAGGCGACTGAATTAGGGGGATGGCATGTATCCATGATGATGCAAGGGGAAACCGTGCCTAAAAAAACAAATCATGTTCGATTAAGTACGGATAAAAAAGATGCATGGGGCATTCCACAATTAATTACAAGTATCGAATATGATGCCAATGATGAACTATTATTAAAAGATTTCTTACAAACTGGTAGTGAATTACTAGATGCTGCAGGTTGTAAGGATATTCATTCCTGGGATACCAAACAAAATCCAGGATTAGATATACATGAAATGGGGGGTGTTCGTATGGGAAAGGATCCTGAAACTTCTTTATTGAATGAATGGAATCAAATGCACCATTGTAAAAATGTGTTTGTAACCGATGGCGCTTGTATGGTTAGTACGGGTACACAAAATCCTTCACTTACTTTTATGGCATTAACAGCACGTGCTGCTAATTATGCAGTTGAGCAAATGAAAAAAAATAATTTATAATATTTTACTAGAATTTAATTTTAAATGGAAGAAATTTAAATAACAATACTTTGAAAAAACATTTTTTACATATAGTCGTTACTTCCGTTTGTTTGTTTATATTTTCCTTCACACAAGGACAACAAAAAGTTACCAAGCCCAATATCATATATATTTATGCAGATGATTTGGGATATGGAGAATTAGGATCCTACGGACAAAAGAAAATTAAAACGCCCTACTTGGATCAAATGGCCAGAGAAGGCATGCGCTTTACCCAACATTATAGTAGTGCGCCAGTATGTGCACCATCCCGTTGTATGTTGATGACAGGTAAAAATCCCGGACATACTTATATTAGAGGTAATTATGAATTAGGTGGTTTTGCAGATAATGAAGAAGGGGGACAAATGCCTTTGCATGAAGGTGCATATACCATGGCAAAAATGTTGAAAGAAAGAGGGTATGCTACTGCGCTCGTTGGAAAGTGGGGTTTGGGTGTAACTGGAACTACTGGCACGCCATTAAAGCAAGGCTTTGATTATTATTATGGCTATTTGGATCAAAAGCAAGCGCATAATTATTACCCTACTCATTTATGGGAGAATGATCATTGGGATACTTTAAATAATCCTTTTATCAATGTGCATTCTTCTATCAATCCTGCCACTGCAACGGATGCTGATTTTGAAAAATATCGTGGTAAGGATTATGCGCCAGCAAAAATGACGGAAAAGGCTTTAGGTTTTATTGAAAAAAATAAAAGCAAGGCTTTTTTTCTTTATCTGCCTTATACCATTCCACATTTATCATTACAAGCACCGGCCGAATATGTACAAAAGTATATTGGACAATTTGAGGAGCAGCCTTATTATGGTGATAAAGGATACGCGCCTAATAAATATCCATTAAGTACCTATGCAGCAATGATCAGTTTTCTGGATGAACAAGTGGGTATCATCATGCAAAAAATAAAGGCCTTGGGTTTAGATGATAATACCATAATTATGTTTTCAAGCGATAATGGCGCTACTTTCTCAGCTGGAGTAGATGCAAAATTCTTCAATAGTGTTAGTGGCTTTAGGGGCCTTAAAATGGAAGTATATGAGGGGGGTATTCGTGTTCCCTTTATTGCAAGATGGCCGGGTAAAATAAAGGAAAATACAACATCTAATTTGTTGTCAGTACAGTATGATATTATGCCGACCTTGGCCGATTTAACGGGGAAGCCATTGAAGGATATGGATGGGGTTTCCCTATTGCCCACTTTATTAAGTAAGCAAGTGCCTCAAACAAAACATCAATTCATGTATTTTGAATATCCCGAAAATGGGGGACAAATTGCAGTTCGATTAGGCAATTGGAAAGGGATTCAAATGAATGTGCGAAAAAATCCAACCGGAAATTGGGAACTGTATGATATAGCGAATGACCCGTTTGAAAAAAATAATGTTGCACTGGCTAATCCAGCAGTCATTGATCAAATGAAATCAATTGTCAAGCAGCAACATATGCACCCACAAGTATTAGATTGGGAATTTATAGATCCTAAAATTAAAAAGGCGAATTCGAAATAAAAAAACACCCTCCGCTTGCGCAAAGGGTGTTTGAAATATTGGTTTGTCAATAGAAACCTAGTAGCCTTAATTTAAAGTGTAATGTATCGAAACTTAATTAATCGTTTGCTCTGTAATTTTTCCGGTAGCTTTATTTTTTAATATTAATTTTTTCGCACCATAGTGGGTCATTTCTTCCTTCACTAAATAGTGTTCAGCATCATATTCCACCAAATGACTTTCCTTGGTTAATCCAGTTTTGCCTCTCCAAATATCTAATTGAAC
>DOMR01000136.1:10045-26480 GCA_003509845.1 Chitinophagaceae bacterium
ACATACCCATCATAAAAAGTTTCCTTAGGTGCAACCCCTTTTTCCATGGAGTTAAACATATCCATAAACATATGGTTATATCCTAACTCATTAAGCTCATCACCCACAGGGAATAACCAGCCACTATTGCTTTCAGATTTTTCTGAAATATAATCACCGCCTTTACCTGTCGTGAACATTTCAAAACCTGTTCTTAAAAAACTATTGATCCAAATAGTACCTTCTGTACCCATTACTTCATCTCTTAAGTCCAAGCCACCCCTAAAGGTCCAGCTTACTTCAAATTGTCCAATGGCACCATTTTCATATTTTACTAAGCCAATCGCATGATCTTCGGCGTCAATAGGTTTTACTTGCGTATCTGCCCAGCACATTACTTCAATAGGTTTGATATCCTTACCAATATAACTACGTGAAATTTCAACGCAATGACATCCTAAATCCAAAATACATCCACCACCTGCTTGTTCAATATCCCAAAACCAATCACTGTGTGGGCCAGGGTGGGTTTCACGTGACTTCGCCCATAAAATACGTCCTACAGCACCTTCTTTAACGCTTTGTTGCGCCTTAATAAATTTAGGGGTATACACTAAGTCCTCTAAGTAGCCGTTAAAAATACCTGCTTCTTCCACTGCAATCAACATTCTTTTAGCCTCCTCACTATTGCGACCTAATGGCTTGGTGGTCATCACTGCTTTTTTATGTTTGCAACAAAGCATCACCGCAATTTCATGAATATTATTTGGAAGGGCAATACATACCACATCCACTTCAGGATGGCTGATAGCAGCTTCCATATCGGTGGTCCAATGTGCACAATTGTAATCGGCAGCAAATTTTGTAGCCGACTCCTCGCGTCGCGCATAAATACTTACCACTTTGTCCTTACTACGGTATCCTTGTAAAGCATCGGCATAAAATCTGCCAATAAATCCTGCTCCTAACATCGCAATTCTCATCTTACATCTTTTTTTATATGATTAATTTATTTTTCTTTCTTTCTTTACTTGTTTGTGACTTTGAAAAATCACAATTTATTTTTTACAATAATTTAATTCGAAATACTGGCTTCCTTTTTCTCATTAAAAAATAAAATAAAAGCAATTAATACCGCACCAGCGATAGCTGCAGGGATGAGCCAAATGGTTGTCCAATTATGTTGCACTGCACCTGTAACTGCATCCGTTATTTTATTTTGATCCACAACATAACCACTGTATTTAGTTCCTATAAACATTCCAACGCCATAAGTGGCAAAGGTAAATAATCCTTGTGCAGCATTTTTAATTTTTTCTCCTGCTTTTTTCTCGGTGTACATATAACCTGTTACAAAAAAGAAATCATAACAGATGCCGTGTAAAATAATACCTGCATACAACATCCAACTTGAATCCATGTTACCATAAGCAAAAAATACATAACGCAATAGCCATGCCGTTACACCTAATATCAACATATTTTTTACCCCAATACGATTAAACATAAAAGGGATCGCTAAAATAAATATAGCTTCGGATACCTGACCTAAAGTCATTTTTCCAGCTGCGTTTTCTAATCCAATTTCATTTAAAAATGGATTGGCAAATCCATAATAAAAAGATAAGGGGATACATATTAAAATAGCTGAAATGAAAAAGATAAAGAAAGATCTTGTTTTAAATAGTACAAAAGCGTCGGTTCCTAAAATAGCCAAAGCATTTGCTTTTTCACCTTTCCCTTTAGGCGGCGTGTTGGGTAATGCAAAACTTAATAATCCAAGTAAAATGGATACGCCAGCTGCTACCTGAAAAGTGCCTGCAGTTTTTTCAATACCTAATTGACTAATGATTAATCCTGCAGCAATCCAACCTAATGTGCCAAATACACGAATCCAAGGGAATTGTTTTCCTGCATCTGTCATTTGTGCAAAAGCCACACTATTACTTAATGCAATGGTAGGCATATACAATAAGGAGTAAACTAAAATAACCCAATAAAAACTATCGTTGTTTACTTGTGTTGCATAGTAGAGTAGGGCAGCACCTAGTAAATGCAATACACCCATAATTTTTTGTGCTGCAAAAAATCGATCTGCAATCATGCCAACAAAAAAGGGACTGATGATGGTTGCAATGGCACCTGCACTATAGGCGGCGCCAATATTCATTCCTGATGACTTTAATACCTCGCCCATATAAGTTCCCATGGTTACATACCATGCACCCCAGATGTAATATTGTAAAAACATCATGGAAGATAATAAGACACTAATTTTTGTTTTCATAGGTTGGTTTTAAGCGAATTCAATATACAAAAATTTAGCAATTTAAGGAAGGGAAATGACCAAAAATAACTAACAAATAAGCCTACACATGTGAATTGAGTAGGCTTATTGAATTAATTGGATAAATAATAAGGTTGCGTTCCTATTTATAGGAAAATTTATTTAACATGCATTAAGTGCTTGTAAAATATCCGCTAAAATATCTTCTCTATGTTCTAGACCCGCAGATATACGTATTAAGCCTGGTGTAATACTCACTGCTTGGCGTTCTGCTTCTGATAATTTGGCGTGTGTGGTACTTGCAGGGTGAGATGCAATACTACGTGTATCGCCAAGGTTGGCCGTTAATGATAACATTTTTAATGTATTAAGAAATGTTTGGCCAGCTTCAATGCCTCCTTTTAATTCAAAGCATACAATACCGCCACCACTTTTCATTTGCTTTTTTGCAATAGCAACATGTGGATGGGAATTTAAGAAAGGATATTTTACAAAATTGATTTTACTATTTCCTTCTAACTGTTCTGCAATAAATAAAGCGTTGCTTGCGTGTCTTTCCATTCTTACTTCCAAAGTTTCTAAACTCTTACTTAATACCCATGCATTAAATGGAGAGAGGGAAGGTCCTGTGGAACGACAAAATAAATAAATGTCATGAATCAAATCTTTTCGACCAACAACAGCACCGCCTAATACGCGTCCCTGTCCATCAATCCATTTGGTTGCAGAGTGTACCACTAAGTCCGCACCTAAATCAATGGGTGTTTGCCCAATGGGTGTTGCAAAACAATTATCTACATTTAAAATAACATTATGTTTTTTAGCAATGGCACTGATCATACTAATATCCAACACATCCAATCCAGGATTGGTAGGCGTTTCTAAATAAATCATTTTAGTTTGTGGCGTAATAGCTGCTTCCCACTCGGCTGCAGTAGCACTTGCACCCACATAGCTATAATCAATACCGTATTTGGGCATGTATTTGGATATCACAGTATGCGTACTTCCGAAAATTGAATTGCAGGATAATAAATGATCTCCTTTTTTTAATAAGGCCATAAAAGATCCAAAAACCGCACTCATGCCACTCGCTGTTGCAAAGCCATCTTCCGCGTTTTCTAACACACATAAACGATCTACAAATTCTTGAACGCTAGGATTAGAAAAACGACTATAAATATTGGCATCAGTTTCATCTGCAAACGCAGCACGCATATCTTCCGCATTATCAAAAGTAAAACTACTGGTTAAAAACAAGGGGGAGGAATGTTCATGTTCATTGGTTTGAGGAACCCTGGTTCTGATTAATTTTGATTGATTATGTTTCATGCTACTTATATTAAATGTGATCTTACTTTATTTGATTTTTGCTTGTTGAAATAGTATTACAACATTTCAACGGTCCATGTAATTTTCGCACCAGCTGCGATTAAGGTAGCTGCTACGGAACAATATTTATCTATCGAAAGAGCGCATGCTTTTTCAGCTCTTTCTTTTGTCATAGTTCCTTTAAATTTAAAAATAATATGAATGGTTTCCCATAATGCAGGTTCTTTACCTACTTGACGTTCCCCATTAATGACCATTTCCAAAACTTCAATCGTTTCTTTTTGTTTCTTTAATATCATCACGATATCAACCCCACTGCATCCCCCTAATGCACTTAATAATGCTTGCATCGGTCTAACACCATTGCCATGTCCACCTTGGTCCACAGGAATATCCATGGTGATGGTTTGTCCAGTTTCATCGGTCGTAACAAATTGATAGTCGTCGTCAATTCGCTTTAAAGTTATAGTTGCCATAGGTTAATGCTTGTTAGTAGATAAGAAGTATAAAATTTGTACCTTTGGCAAAGGTAATTCAAATAGATACTTACTTAGCAATAGAATTCGAAAAAATGGGTCCAGCAATATATCAATATAATCAACCTTTTGCACTTGAATGTGGGGTAAGTTTGCCAAAGCTTAAAATAGCCTATCATACTTACGGAGAATATACGCCAGGTAAAAAAGTAGCATGGGTTTGCCATGCATTAACGGCCAATTCAGAAGTGGTAGAATGGTGGAAGGGTTTGATAGGTGAGAGATCCTTAATAAATCCGAATGATTACTTTATTGTTTGTGCGAATATCGTTGGTTCCTGTTATGGATCCACCGGGCCATTGAGCGTAGAGGATTTAGGCACAGAAATTAGTTTAAATAATTTCCCCACTTTGACCATTCGTGATATGGTGCAAGCACATATTTTATTGCGCCAACATTTAGGGATTGAAGAAATTGATTTATTATTAGGTGGAAGTATGGGCGGCTACCAAGCATTAGAGTGGGCCGTCTTTGAACCCGCTGTAATTAAAAAAATGTTTTTGATTGCAACCTCACCTTCTGAAAGTGCATGGGGTGTAGCAGTACATACGGCGCAACGTTTGGCCATTGAAGCAGATTGTACTTGGAAGGAAGCAACACCGAATGCGGGCGCAAAGGGATTAAAAGCCGCACGCGCCATTGGTATGTTAACTTATCGCAACTATGGTATTTTCCAAGAAAAACAAACGGACGAGGATCCAGAAAAAATAGACAACTTTAAAGCATCTTCCTATATCGAATACCAAGGTGATAAATTAGTAAAGCGTTTTAATGCTTATAGTTATTGGTTATTAACTAAATCAATGGATAGTCATCACTTAGCGCGTAAACGCGGCGGAGATTTAATTAGAACCTTAGGTACGATTCAAACGCCTACTTTTATTATGGGGATTAATAGCGATATTTTATGTCCATTGGATGAGCAGCGTTTTATGGAACAACATATGCCCAATGCTACTTTGGTGGCCATTGATTCCTTATATGGACACGATGGATTTATTATTGAATCAGCACAAATTACCAAGCATTTAAGTGCTTGGCTCAATACACATTCTTAATTTAAAATTAATTTTATGGGTATCTGGAATCAATTTGGGGAGTATTTATTTATCAAAAAAAGAGATCCTAATCAACAACGCACCAAGTGGATGGGTTACATGCATGGCATGAATCGCATTTCATTATTTATGTTCATTATCGGATTACTAGTAATGTTATTTCGATTTGTGATTTTGCCCCTGCTTAAATAAAATTTATTTAAGCTCGTCCATGATGATTTGCGCAGCTACTTCACTGGCATTGTGCCCAGTCGTTAATATATTTTTTAAAGAAGTATAGTCGGTTCTAATTTGCCGCTGCACTGCCTCATTCGTTAGTAATTGGTTGAGTTCCGCTACTAGGTTTTTAGTGGTCAAATTTTCCTGTATCAATTCCTTCACCACTTCTTTGTCCATAATTAAATTCACCAATGCAATGAATTTAATTTTCACAAATCTTTTGGCGAGCATTAATGTAATGCGATTGCCTTTGTAACAAACTACTTCAGGCACATTTAATAATGCAGTTTCAAGTGTTGCAGTGCCACTGGTGACGAGTGCTGCTTTGCTATGGTTTAAAATAGCGTAGGTGTTATTTTTAACAATATGGACATTAGGTAAATCAGGCATCAATGCGTTGAACCAATCATCCGCTAGTCCTGGGGCTTGTGCCACTGCAAAATGTTCATTAGGGAAATGTGCAGCTACGGACAACATGATGGGTAACATCTTTTCAATTTCTTGCTTTCTGCTTCCAGGTAATAATGCAATTACAGCTTGCCCGTTTAATTGGGGTAAAGGGTGGGGTAAATTTACTTGTGAAGCAAGCACTTGCATTAAAGGATGTCCCACATAATCTACCTCCCAATTCCAACGGTCCTTAAAATATTTTTTTTCAAAAGGGAGGATACATAATAAGCGATCTATGCTTGCACGCATTGCAGGGACCCTGTTTTCCTTCCAAGCCCAAACCTGTGGCGCAATAAAATAAATTACTTTCAACCCTTTTTGCTTAGCCCATTTGGCAATGCGTAAATTAAAACCAGGGTAATCAATACAGATTAAAACATCAGGTTGAAAATTCGAAATATCTTGTTTACAAAAATTTATATTCTTTAGGATGGTGGGTAAATTCATTAACACTTCCACTAATCCCATAAAGGCCAATGAGCGATAATGTTTTACTACATTTCCGCCTGCGGCTTGCATTAAATCACCACCCCAACATTGGATCACAGCAGCTGCATCCTTTGCTATGAGGGATTTAATTAAATTAGATCCATGTAAATCGCCGCTGGCTTCGCCTGCTATGATATAATATCGCATTTATAAAAACCATTTACATGCAATTGCAATAATTGCATAAATACAAGTGGTGAAAAATATTCCTTTTGCAGTTTTATCTGCCTGTTTTTGAAAAAAGTAAGTGAGTACGCCTCCATTCAATAATAAGGATACACTAATCATTGCAGATAAGATCGATTTTTGTTGAATGAGTAAATCGCCAAATTCTGTAAAGGAGAAAACGCTAAACTTCCATTCATAAAAAAGGTAAAACCCTAAAAATGGGAGCACGAGTCCAAGCACCACGCCTAATATATAATTGTCCTTTACCATTTCCATTTTTTACTTAGTTTTTCCTTGAGCAAATGATTGGTTAAATCAAATTGCACAGGAACCACACTGACATAATTGTTTTTCAATGCCCATACATCCGTATCCTTTGACTTATCAAAGTTGACAAACTCGCCCGTCAACCAATAATATTTTTTACCATGCGGGTCGGTACGCTCAATAAATTTTTCATCATACTTTGCATAGGACTGTTTACAAATTTTAATCCCCTTAATTAAATGGGTTGCCACATTCGGGATATTTACATTTAAGCAAAGGTGCTTATCTAAATTTTTATCGGCCAGTAATTGTTTCACTATAATGCGCGCATAATGTTGGGCAGCTGTAAAGTCGGCTTCGATGCTTAAGTCCAATAAACTAAATCCTATACTTGGGATACTTTCAATGGATGCTTCCAATGCTGCCGACATGGTGCCAGAATAAATAACATTGATCGAATGATTCGCGCCATGATTGATCCCACTCAAACAAATAGTTGGCTTACGATGTAATACTTTATCTACCGCTAATTTCACACAATCCACAGGTGTTCCGCTACAAGTGTAGGCTTCAACGCCGTCAAAAATAGGTACTTTTTGTAATCTTAAATGTTGTCCAAGGGTGATGGCATGTCCCATCCCACTTTGTGGTTTATCGGGTGCAACCACAATTACTTTACCTAAATCCTTCACTGCCTCCACTAATGCCTTTATTCCTGGGGCACTAATACTATCATCATTGGTGATGAGGATCACCGGTTTTTCTACTTTTGTTTTTGCCATACTGCAAGTTACCGAGATAGGGGGTTGCCACAAAATAAAAGGAGTTGACTAGGATAATTTAGGGGATAAACAAGTTTTGATTGAGTTATCTGAATTAGAAGATTTACTAAGATGTTGAAAAAAAAATCTAAAAATATTTGGAAATACTAAATATATTAGTAAATTGCACTAAAATCATTAGTTATGTCATACGCAGGAAAAAATTTAAAATACATCAGAAAGCAGCGCGAATGGACACAAGAGGAAATGGCCAATCAACTTCAAATTAAGCGATCCTTGGTAGGGGCTTATGAGGAGGAGCGCGCCGAACCAAGGTTGGATGTGCAGGAAGTAATCTGTGCTAAATTTAATATCAGTTTAGAGCAATTCTTGTTTCAGGATTTATCTGAAACAGGGGGATTGTCATCAAGTTCGAACAATAGCTATTTAGAGCGTCGTCGCTCCATGAAATCCGATAAGTCCATCAGTTTAGCACCCGTTGTACCGTTTGTTCCTGTTAAGGCTGCAGCGGGTTATTTGGCAGGTTATGCAGATCCGGAGTTCTTGGATGAGCTAAATACCTTCACATTACCGATGTTAGCGCCTGGAGATTACCGTGCGTTTGAAATCATCGGGGACAGTATGCTTCCCACTCCAAGTGGAAGTGTAATTGTGGGTGAAAAAGTGGACAATATGAAGGAGGTAAAGAACAGTAATACCTATATCGTAGTTTCTAATTCAGATGGTGTGGTATACAAGCGAGTAATCACCAATGAAGATGTTACTGAACGACTTACTTTATTGAGTGACAATCCATTGTATGAGCCATATCAAGTAAATACACAAGATATAGTAGAGATATGGAAGGCTGTTTATATTATCCAAAAAGCAGGGGCGCAGCCCATGTGGAATGTAGATCAATTAGCAGGTGTGGTTAATAATTTACAAGACCAAATTACCAATATAAAGCGCACGATGAACTAGTTGTTTTAGTTTTGCCTTTAAATCATAGGTTTTATTCATCCCGATCGCTTAAAAAGCCATCGGGATTTTTTATAGGACAACTTGAAGTGTTAATATAAATAAAAAACCTAAACAAATGAATTACAATTGTTTATGTTAATATAATTAAAGTAAAATATTAAATTATTCCCACTCGATTGTTGCAGGAGGTTTACTGCTTATATCGTATACCACGCGGTTAATTCCCCTTACTTCATTGATGATGGAATTGCTCATATGTGCTAGGAATTCATAAGGTAAATGTGCCCAGTCGGCTGTCATGCCATCCACTGAGGTTACTGCTCTTAAAGCCACGGTGAATTCATAGGTTCTTTCGTCACCCATCACACCCACGCTTTTTACAGGTAAAAGAATGGTGCCTGCTTGCCATACCTTATCATACAATCCGAATTCTTTCAGTCCATTCATGTAGATCGCATCGGCTCTTTGAAGGAGGTCTACCTTTTCGGCGGTAACTTCCCCTAGTATACGAATGGCTAGTCCAGGTCCTGGGAAAGGATGTCTGGCGATCATAGCACTAGGTATGCCTAATTCAAGGCCTACTCGGCGAACCTCATCTTTAAATAAGCTTCTCAATGGCTCCACCAAAGTAAGGTGCAATGATTCAGGTAAACCACCCACATTATGGTGTGATTTAATGGTTTGAGAAGGGCCGTGTACACTTACACTTTCAATCACATCAGGATATATTGTTCCTTGACCTAAAAACTTAGCTTCCAGCATTTTAGATGCCTCTACTTGAAATATATCTATAAATAGTTTACCTATTACTTTTCGCTTTTCTTCTGGCTCAGATTTGCCAGCAAGTCCATCATAAAACATTTGTTTGGCGTCAATGCCTCTTACATTTAATCCAATGGCGTGATAGGTATCTAGTACCTGCTGAAACTCGTCCTTGCGTAAAACACCATTGTCTACAAAAATACCATGGAGACGATCTCCAATGGCCTTATGAATTAGGGTGGCTGCTACGGTACTATCCACACCGCCACTTAATGCCATAATCACATGACCCTCTCCAATTTGCTCCTTTAGCTTTTGAACCGTTTCAGTTACAAAGGAAGCTGGTGTCCAATTTTGATGGCAGCCACAAATGTCCACCAAAAAGTTTTTGATCATTACCTTGCCCTGGGTGGAGTGGTACACTTCAGGGTGAAATTGTAGGCCATGTAAACTGTTGCCATCGTCCTGCTTTTTGCGAAAAGCGGCTACGGGAATGCTGTCAGTATCGGCTAAAAGTTCAAAGTTGTCAGGGAGTTGGGTAATAGAGTCGCTATGGCTCATCCAAACCTGGCTATTATCTTCAATATCTTTAAATAAGATGTCCTGTTTCTTGATTCTTAATTGGGCGCGACCGTATTCTCTTTTATTCGATTTTTCTACCTTACCACCAAAGTTTTTGGCACTTAATTGGGCACCATAACAAACAGTCAATACTGGGACCTTCTCTAAGATGGCTTTAATATCAACATTGGGTGCCTCCTCCTCGTTTACACTGGCAGGGGAGCCGCTTAGGATGACCCCTTTTAGACTAGGGTCAAACTGTATCGCATGGTGAAAAGGGGTGATTTCGCAATATACATTCGCTTCACGAACAGCCCTAGCGATCAGCTGGGTATATTGACTTCCAAAGTCGAGGATAAGGATTTTTTCAATCATGCGACGAAGTTAAGCAAAAAAAAATCCCCCCGAAAACTCGAGGGGATTTTGAAGTGTATAAGTTTAGTCCCGCTGTGCGGTTTTAATTTCTTTTCTTAACAACAACAGCTTTAACTGCAGTGTGTTTCGCTAACTTACTCTTTAAATTAGCCGCTTTGTTTTTGTGGATAATTCCACGTTTAGCTAATTTGTCAATTTGAGAAATGATGTTAGGAAGCTTCTCGTCATATGCTTTTTGCTCTTCAACTGTTTTCAATTCACGAATAGCATTACGCGTAGTTTTACCGTAATAACGATTTCTGTCGCGACGTTTAGTTGCTTGTCTTACATCTTTTTTGGTAGCCGAATGATTTGCCATGTACTAATATTAATTTTCAGGAGGGCAAAGGTAAGGTACTTAAACAAATAATTAAAATTAAAATACAAAAAAAATAAAAATCAATACAAATAATTGTAAATCAAGTAGTTATATATGCTACACGTCTGGTATTTTAATGAAAATAAAGGGAAATAAAATGGGAGGGTAAACTCGGCCAATTTTTAGGGGTTTGAATACCTAAGAAAGTTCCCTTTTGGGCTAGATCACCCCTAATCCAATTATCCAATTTTCGGGCGCCGTACTTGTTAAATTTATCCGCTAATTTTGGGCTCCTGCGAAAGCAAGGCTTTATATATGCACCAACAGATTCACCAACAAATAGCTGAAAACTTACTTGACAACTACCAGGGGCAGGAGCCATTGGCCAATTATTTAAAAAAGTACTTTTCGGCTAATAAAAAACATGGTAGTCGGGATCGTAAAAGTATTTCCGCATTTTGTTATGCGCATTTTAGAGATGGGGAAATTGTTTTCCCGCTTGTGCAAAATATATCCACGGAAATAAATGTGAAACAATTTGTCGCATCCCATCAGGAGCAACCCTTGTTGTTTATTCGGGTGCGTCCTTGGCAAAGAGAAAAAGTAATTCCAAAACTAATTGCAGCACAAATTACTTATCAGGAAATTACACCAACCACTTTTGCATTTGTTAATACCACTTCACTCCAAAATGTATTGGAGTTAAATAAGGAAGTGGTGATCCAGGATATAAATTCACAAGCACTTGCTTCCCTGCTTGCACTCGTGCCAACGAGTATGGATCAGGTGTTAAATGTTTGGGATGCCTGCGCTGCAAGTGGCGGAAAATCTATTTTAATGTTTGATTATTTGTCGAATATTAAAATTCATGTTACAGACATTCGAGAATCTATTTTACATAATTGTGAAAAACGATTAGCGGAAGCAGGGATAAGGCCTTCTTCTGTGCAAGTGGTGGATTTGGTTTATCCATTTGAAATAAAAAAACAATTCGATTTTATTTTTGCAGATGTGCCTTGTTCTGGAAGTGGCACTTGGGGTAGGACGCCGGAACAATTAAAATATTTTAAGCAGGAGCAGCTTGCCAACTATACGGAGTTGCAAGGAAAAATTATTGAAAATTTAATTCCAGCTTTGAAACTACATGGACATTTGTTATTCGCCACTTGTTCGGTGTATCAAAATGAAAACGAAAATAATGTAGCCAAGTTATTAGCTACTGGTAAATTTAAAGTGGTGAAACAACAATACTTTAAAGGATACGACAAGCAAGCCGATACTTTGTTTGGCGCATTACTTGAAAAAATCGCAGATTAATTGATTAGCGAATTGCGTTTAATACGCCGCTTTGAATAATACCGCCTGCTACCACATCATCTCCTTCGTAAAATACCGCGCTTTGTCCTGGTGCAATGCTTTTTACATTTTCGTAAAATCTTGCTTGCACACCATTGTCGGTATTGGATAAAGTGCATAATGCACCTGAATCGTGGTATCTAATTTTTGCCATCACATCCATAGATTCAGATAGATGATCATATTTTATCCAATTCAATTTAGCGACCATCATATCGTTTTTATCTAAGTCAGTTTCTTCACCAATCACAACTACATTATTCACTGGATCAATATCGGTCACATATACGGGATGCCCCATGGCCAATTCCAATCCCTTTCTTTGTCCAATCGTATAAAATGGATAGCCCTTATGTTTGCCTAATCTTTTTCCTTTGGTATCCACAAACCAACCGCCGTTCACTCTTTCTTCCAAACCATCTACGCGTCTTTTTAAAAATCCTCTGTAATCATTATCAGGAACAAAGCAAATTTCATAGCTCTCACTTTTCTTTGCCAATTCAGGATAACCCATATCAATTGCCATTTGTTTGATATCTTTTTTATGCATGCCACCCAATGGTAAAATAGTGCGCTTTAGTAAATCTTGATCCACCCCCCATAATACATAGCTTTGGTCCTTGGTCTCATCCAAACCTTTTGAAATTACATAACGGCCATTGGTATGTTGTCTTACTTTTGCATAATGCCCTGTCGCAATAAATTCACAACCGAGTGCATCGGCACGCTTTAATAAAGCACGCCATTTAATATGGGTGTTACACATTACGCAAGGGTTGGGTGTGCGACCAGCTAAATATTCTTCCACAAAATTTTCAATAACAAAATCGCCAAACTCTTCTCTAATATCTAATATATAGTGGGGGAAGCCATTGTTAACAGCAGCCAAACGGGCATCATTAAAGGAGTCTATATTGCAACAACCTGTTTCTTTTCCATTGGTGTTGCTAGTAGAGTAATCCCAGGTTTTCATGGTTATTCCAATAACCTCATAACCTTCGTTGTGTAATAAAAGCGCGGCAACCGTGCTATCAATCCCGCCACTCATGGCGACTAAAACCTTTCCTTTTTTACTCATGGTATTTGGCCAGTTAAATGTTGGCTTAGCACAAAAGTAATTGATCCTGAGCGACTTTATCACATTGGGGGTAAAAGTGGGCTAAATTTTTAATGTCGACAACCGAAAAACCCTATCTTCATTCCCATAAAACGACAAAATATAAGAAAATGATTAAACTACAAGTTATTGGAAATTTAGGCAAAGACGCCTTAGTTAACAATGTAAATGGCAAAACAGTAATTAACTTTAATGTAGCTCATACAGAGCGATTTAAAGACGCACAAGGAAATCAAAAAGATCGAACGACATGGGTGGACTGTTCGTATTGGACAGACCGCACTGCAGTTGCGCCTTATTTAAAAAAGGGAACGCAGGTGTATGTGGAAGGAACACCGGATGTAAGATCTTACACAACAACTGATGGACGCAATGGTGCTTCATTAACACTTCGAATTTCATCTGTTCAATTATTAGGTGCTAAACCAGCTGGTTCAAGTGCAGGTGGCGGATCAGATGCTTCCGGCGGCGATGCAGGTAATGGCGGATATCAAAATACTGGTGGCGGATCAGATACCACTGCAATGGATGATTTACCATTTTAATTAATATAGCATTCTGCAATATTCAAAAGGTATACTTAACGGTATACCTTTTTTTTTATTGGCTAACATATGTTTGGTAATAAGCTTGAATTCTGTAATGTGATTAAATAAGTGTCGCGAATTCAACTAAAATTCAATGCACATAATTACCTTTGACGATACAAAAATTGATTACATAAATATTTTTCTAATGAGGGTAATGAAATTTGGAGGAACAAGTGTAGGGAAGCCGGAAAGGATGCACCAAGTATCGCAATTAATTACGCGTGACGGGGAACCTACGATCGTGGTATTAAGTGCATTGAGCGGAACTACAAATGCATTGGTTGAAATAAGCAATAGTTTGGCAGCACAAGACAAAGTGGGGTCCACGGAAAAAATTGATGCACTTGAAAAGCATTATGCATTATTTATAAATGATTTAATAAAAGAGGCATCACTTAAAATAAAAGCGGAAGCAATTATTAAAGAACATTTTGAATTTTTAAGAATCACACAACGCATTTCTTTAAGTGATGCATTGAATAAAGATATTTTAGCACAAGGTGAATTAATGAGCACCAAACTTTTTGCATTGTATTTAGAGCAAGAAAAAATTGAACATGCATTAATACCCGCTTTGGATTTTATGTGCTTGGACATCAATGATGAACCTGATTTAACATTGATTGAGCAAAAAATAAAAGGGGTGTTGGCGCAATATCCAGCTAAAAAATTATTTATTACCCAAGGATATATTTGTCGCAATGCAAAAGGCGAGGTTGATAATTTAAAGAGAGGTGGAAGTGATTACACCGCTTCATTAATTGCTGCAGCAGTGCAATCAAGTGTTTGTGAAATTTGGACGGATATTGATGGTATGCATAACAACGATCCAAGAGTCGTGGATAAAACGGTTGCTATTGAGCAATTGAGTTTTGATGAAGCTGCGGAGTTGGCTTATTTTGGCGCTAAAATATTGCACCCTACTTGTATTTGGCCTGCACAACAAGGAAACATTCCCGTGAAATTATTAAATACCATGCAACCGTCGGCTGCGGGTACAGTAATAAAAAAAGAAGCAGGAAGTACTGGCGTAAAAGCGGTGGCTGCGAAAGATGGTATTATCGCCATCAAAATTAAGAGTAGTAGGATGTTGCTTGCGTATGGATTTTTAAGAAAGATATTTGAAGTATTTGAAAAATACAAAACACCCATTGATATGGTGACCACTTCAGAGGTGGCTGTATCTGTTACAATAGATAGTGATTTGCATTTAGATGAAATTATTGCTGAGCTTAATAATATCGCATCCATTGAGGTTGAAAAAAATCAAACCATCATTTCGATTGTTGGAAACGAAATTGCTAAAACAGATGCTGTACTTGCAAAATTATTCGATGCAATTAATGAAATACCAGTAACTATGGTAAGCTATGGTGGAAGTCATCATAATATTTCATTATTGATTCCAAGCGAATACAAAACCAAAACTTTGCAACTCGTGAATAAGGGGTTATTTAATTTGTAATTGGATTTGTTTTATAGCTTTGCTCCAATTGAAATAAACAAACTGCGTCCATCAGCAGGTAGTGCACCTGGTCCTGGGTATCCACCAGCACGTCTAGTGAAGTATCTTTTATCCAATAGATTATTGATTCCTGCTTTTAGCTGTAACATTTTGGAAAATTTATAACTACCTGTTAAGTCTGTGATTGAATAAGAGGGTATGCGTCCTGTATTTCCATTAGCACTTGCGGCAATCGTATTGTTTGCATCACTAAAGGAGGCGCCTACAAAACTTAATTGTGCAGTGATTAGGAAATTTTTATATCCATAGCTGATACCTCCTCTGAAAATATCAGTAGGGGCATTTTCAACTTTTTTGCCTTTGGTATTTGCATCTTTATGATCACTGCTATAGGTTGCATTCGTATATGCATAGGAACTAAATAGGATCACATCAGTGGTTTGACTATTTGTAAATGCCCTTATTGGATTAAATTCAATATAAGATTCGATACCTTGACTAATACTAGCCCCTACATTGGTGATGAGTCTATAGTTGCCATTGGTAGATGTGATGGTGCCCACACGATTATTATATTTTAAATAAAATCCACTAATATCAAATTGAATATAATTTTTTACTTTACCTCTATAGCCAATATCAAAATTATAGCCTTTGGCATCTTTTAAATCTGGGTCAACCACGTCTGTCGTTGGAGGCGCTTGTAAATTTGCAAATTGAATGGGTCTATATGCCTGAGAAAAATTTGCATAAAATTCTGTAGCCTTTGTTACATGGTATTCTGATCCAACACCAGCGAGTAGGAAACTTCTACTCCTGGTGATATTTTGTAAATTAATGACTGTTCCATTGGTCGTTAGTCCATTTTTTCCGGCAGCTGAACCTTCCAGCCATTCATATCTGATGCCTGGAATTAAATAGAACTTATCTGAAAATTTAAAAATGTTTTCAATAAATCCTGCGGCATTGGATGAAGCAAAACTTACATCTTTAGGGTAGGTTCCTTTTATAGTGATGTCATAATTTGAGCCTGTGCTACCAATACCATCGGCTAAACGATCCGTATTACCTTTATATAATCTGATACCTCCTGCTACCGTATTTTTAAATTTACCAATGGCATAATCGCTTATAATTCTACTTTCAATACCGTAGTTTCTGTATTTATCTAAATTGACAATCCTATTATTAAATTGGTTTGTTGCAAGGTTGATGCTATCTTTTATATTGATGGATTGTAAAAATCCTACACTATTCCGGTTGCCGATGGTTCCAAAAACTTTTGTGTTCCAACGGGTATGTTCATTGATTTCGTATTGTA
>DOMR01000122.1 GCA_003509845.1 Chitinophagaceae bacterium
ATTTCTTAACTCATTGATTTTCAGCAACATTTTAGTATGAGTTATTTTATGATACAAAAATATTATTGATTATCAACAAGTTATAGATACAGGGTAAAAAAACGACCCTCAAATATTGGGAAAGCCCAATTTCCCCCCGTACCTTCGCCCTCCCTTATAAAAGGGGAACATTTTATGGCTGACGGGATAGCGCAGCCTCATTAAAACAAAGAATTATGAGTAAACTACATTTCACCACGAAGCACGCCAACGCGGCTACCGTTAAACATGGCTGGTACATTGTTGATGGTACTAATCAAACCGTAGGACGTATCGCTTCAAAAATCGCAGCAGTTCTACGTGGTAAGAACAAAGCTTATTACACGCCACACGTTGATTGTGGAGATTATGTAATCATCGTTAATGCAGAAAAAGTTTTGTTGACTGGAAATAAATTCCACGACAAGCAATACTTAAACTACTCTGGTTACCCAGGTGGTAAAAAGGAAGAGGCTGCAGAAGATTTAATCAAGCGTCGTCCAGAAGTAATTATGGAAAGAGCGGTTAAGGGTATGTTACCTAAAAATCGTTTGGGACGTAAGATGGTTAAAAAATTGTTTGTATATGCTGGTGACAAACACCCTCATACTGCACAACAACCTAAAGAATTTAAATTTTAATTAATTCCAAATATAAATAAATGGAAAAGCAAACAAATGCAGTTGGTCGTCGTAAGGAAGCAGTAACACGCGTCTTTGTAAGTAAGGGTACTGGAAAAATTACCGTTAATGACAAAGATTACAAAGCTTACTTCCCATTAGTGTATTTACAAAATCAAGTAGAAGCGCCTTTAAAAACTACGGACTTAGTTGGTAAATACGATATCGTCATCAACGCACAAGGTGGTGGTTTAAAAGGACAAGCAGAAGCAGCCAAATTAGGTATTGCTCGTGTATTAATTGAATTGAATCCTGAATTACGTCCTGCGTTAAAAGCAGCTGGACAATTAACGCGTGACCCTCGTAGTGTTGAGCGTAAGAAATTCGGACATAAGAAAGCACGTCGTAGCTTCCAGTTCAGTAAACGTTAATCGAACAATTTTAACATTAATTCATTATTACAACTTATACAAATGGAAAATAATACTTCACTTCAACAGCAACTTTTGGAAGCTGGCGTACACTTTGGTCACCTTAAAAAGAAGTGGAACCCTAAAATGTTACCTTACATTTTCGCTGAGAAAAAAGGGATACATATCATCGATTTAAATAAAACAGTAGATCATTTACAAGAAACTGCAGCTGCGTTAAAGCAAATTGCAAAGAGCGGTAAAAAGATCATGTTTGTTGCCACTAAAAAGCAAGCGAAAGAAATCGTGAGTGAGTGTGCTAAAAAAGTAAACATGCCTTACGCTACAGAGCGTTGGTTGGGTGGTATGTTGACTAACTTTAATACTGTTCGTAAAAGCGTTAAGAAAATGCAAAGCATTGAAAAAATGTTGAACGACGGTAGCGCAGATAGCTTAACTAAAAAAGAGCGTTTGACTTTAGGTCGTGATAAAGATAAAATGGAAAAAGTATTAGGTGGTATCGCTCAATTGGGTCGTTTGCCAGCAGCTTTATTCTTAGTTGATATCGGACATGAGCATATTGCATTAGCGGAAGCTAAGCGTTTAGGAATTCAAACTTTTGGAATGGTGGATACAAATTGTGATCCAAACAAAGTTGATTTTTCTATCCCTGCAAATGATGATGCAACAAAATCAATTGCAATTATTACTAACTATATCACTGCTGCTATTGCAGAAGGTTTAGCTGAGCGTCAAGCTTCTAAAGATGACGAAGGTGAAACAGAAGATGGCAACAATGAAAACGAAGCGAAAGCAAAACGTATGGAAGCGGAAGCGAATGCAGAAGGTGGAAGAGGTAAGCGTGGTGCAGGAGCTGCTCCAACAGCACCAGGTGCGCCTAAGCGTCGTATTCAAAGTACACGTCGCCCAGCAGGTAAATAAATAATTATCCAATTGGGTTATTGGTGTCCTTGGGATACTAATGACCCAATTGTTTTTAATCGATAGTATACTGCTATCAAAAATTAATAATACACTTATTTAAAAATATAATTTATGAGCGCTATAACAGCACAAGACATTAACAAATTACGTCAAGCTACCGGTGCCGGTATGATGGATTGCCGTAAAGCTTTGACAGAAACAAACAATGACTTTGAAGCAGCCATTGATTGGTTACGTAAGCAAGGTCAAAAAGTGGCCGCAAAAAGAAGTGATCGTGAAGCAAAAGAAGGTGTAATTATTGCACAAACTTCTGCGGATCACAAAACAGGTTTTGTAGTTTGTATTTCTTGTGAAACAGATTTCGTTTCTAAGAATGCTGAATTCGTTGCATTTGCGCAAAGCATTGCTGACGCTGCAGTTGCGAACAATGTAAAATCTGCAGATGAATTAAATGAAGTAAGCGTGAATGGTACAAAAGTATCTGACATGATCAATGATAAATTAGCTTCTATTGGTGAAAAAATTGGTGTTGCTAAATTTGAAAGAGTGGATGCTCCTTTTGTAGCTTCTTATATTCATGGTTCCTACAGAATGGGTGTATTGGTAGGATTATCTGCCGATGCTGCTGAGTTAGGTAAAGATCTTGCGATGCAAATTGCTGCAATGAATCCAGTGGCAGTTGACGCTGATTCAGTTCCAGCGGAAACTGTAACTCGTGAGCGTGCAATCATCATTGATACCATGAAGGAAGATCCTAAAATGGCTGGTAAACCAGAAGAAATGATTGCTAAAATTGCCGAAGGTAAAATTGCAGCTTTCTTTAAAGAACAAACTTTATTAGCGCAGTCTTTCGTAAAAGACGGTTCAAAAACAGTGGGTGACCACGTTAAGAGCGTAGGTGCTGACCTTAAGGTTACCGAGTTCAAGCGTGTAGCATTGGGATAGTAATAACTAACTAGAATAATAGTATAAAAAGGGTCCCCCGATACATCGGGGGACCCTTTTTTGTTGCTTTAAAATTCTTATCTTGCAATTACAAAACAACATCTACTATGCTGCCAAAATACAAACGCGTATTATTAAAATTATCAGGGGAAGCATTATTAGGAGAACAAAGAAATGGAGATCCATTTGATCCTAAAATCATTGAGCAATATGCCAATGAAATTAAACAAGTCACCGACTTAGGTGTACAAGTAGCTATCGTGATTGGCGGAGGTAATATTTATCGTGGCATGAATGAAGCGGATAGTGGTATTGAGCGCGCGCATGGTGATTATATGGGGATGTTGGCTACGATGATTAATGCCATGGCGATACAAGCCATGCTTGAAAAAATAGGAGTGTATACACGTTTACAATCAGCAATAAATATGGAGCAGGTAGCCGAGCCTTATATTCGTCGTAAAGCATTGCGTCATTTGGAAAAGGGACGTGTAGTTATATTTGGCGCTGGAACAGGTAATCCCTATTTCACTACAGATACGGCAGGTTCACTACGTGCCATTGAAATGAAAGCAGATGTTATTTTGAAAGGAACACGTGTGGATGGGGTATATGATAGTGATCCAGAAAAAAATCCAAACGCAGTTAAATTTGATAAAATCAGCTTCCAAGATTGTATATCAAAAAATTTAAAGGTGATGGACATGACCGCGTTCACCTTATGTATGGAAAACAAGTTACCAATTATCGTTTTTGATATGAATCAACCAGGTAATTTATTAAGAGTCGTGCAGGGGGCTGAAGTGGGAACCTTAGTAGGATAGTAGGCTTCTCGCCACTTGTGTAATATATTTTGAGACGAAGCAGGGTGTAGTTAATTTTATTATATGCAAAAATCAGGATTGAGAATTATAGTTATTGGCCTATTTTTTTTAACAGCATTAAGTCATAATGCGGTTGCACAAAAAACTTTAAGCTTAAACGAAGCCATTCAAACTGCATTAAAAAACAGTTATGATATTCAATTGGTGGAAAACAATTTAGCGATTGCTAAAAACAATAATAATATTGGGGTTGCAGGGGGCTTACCCACCATTACAAATACGAGCACCAATAACAATACATTAACTACGATTAACCAAACCTTTCCAGATGCGAATCGTAACACTTCAAGAAACGGTGTTGATGGTAGTACTTTAAATAGCGGATTGAATGCTACGATGGTATTATTCAATGGCTATAGAGTACAGGCTACCAAAAATCGATTGGAAAGTTTGGAGCGTCAAAATAAATCCTTACTTGAATCACAATTGTTGAATACTATTTCAACAGTGATGCAACAATATTATAATGTAGTTCGTCAACAAGCATTTTTAAAAACCATTCTAAAATCTATTGAGACCTCCAAACAAAGATTAGACATTGTTGAAACACGTCAAAAAATTGGTGTCGCGAATCAAGCTGATTTTTTACAATCTAATTTGGATTTAAATGCTTTAATACAAGCAGAACAAAATCAATTATTAATTATAGATCAAGCTAAGGCCGATTTATTAAATACAATCGTAATGCCTAATACGAATAGCGTTATTATCAATGATAGTATTAAAGTAGATGATCAATTAGTATTATCGGCAGTGGAAGCAAAAATAAAGGAGCATCCTTTATTACAATCCGCACAACAGTTGGTTAATGTGAATCAGTTTTTGGAAAAAGAAACCAAAACTTTAACCTATCCAACACTAAGAGCGAGTACTGGATACAATTACAATAGCAATAAATCAGCAGCAGGTTTTATATTATTGAATGAAAGCTATGGTCCATTTTTAGGTCTGAATTTAAGTATTCCAATTTACACCGGCGGTGCAAATAAGCGTGCCATAAAAAATGCGGAAATCAATACCAAGACTGCAAAAATACAATTACAAAATACAGAACAGGATTTGACTACTGAATTATTTAAAACGTATCAGAGCTATAAAAATAGTTTAAAGCAAACGCCGATTGAAATACAAAATTTTGAAATGTCACAATCCTTATTGGATTTAGTGATGCAAAAATATAAACTAGGCCAAGCCACCATGGTGGATGTAAAGCAGGCCCAACAAAGCTTTGAAACAGCTGGATTTAGATTAGTGAGTTTACGTTTTAACGCAAAAATTGCTGAAATCGAATTAAAGCGATTATCTAATCAACTGAATTTTTAATTAACTAATTATATGCAATCAAAGCTTCCCAATATTGGCACTAGTATTTTTACGGTAATGAGCCAATTAGCGGCAAAGTATAATGCAATAAATTTAGGACAGGGCTTCCCTGATTTTCCAATGAGTGCGGAATTGATTGAGTGTGTAAATAAAGCTATGCAATCGGGCGGTAATCAATATGCACACACCAATGGTGTTCCATTGTTACGTGAAAGATTGGCGGAGAAAATAAAATATTTATACGATGTAAATATTAATCCCGAAACTAATATCACCATTACGCCGGGCGGCACCTATTCTATTTTTTGCGCTTTTTCTACCATTATACAACCAGGCGATGAGGTGATTATTTTTGAACCTGCCTATGATAGTTATATCCCTAATATTGTTTTTAACGGAGGTATTGTGGTCCCTATTGAATTAGAATTTCCTGATTATACTATTCCATGGGATAAAGTGAAGGCAGCGATTACGCCCAAAACAAAAGCGATACTAGTAAACACACCCCATAATCCTACGGGGCGTGTATTTACCAAAGATGATATTTTAATATTACAAGAAATAGTACTTTCAAATAATTTGTACCTAATCAGCGATGAAGTATATGAGCATTTGATTTATGATAATAAGCAACATGAAACAGTGATGAAATATCCTGATTTATTTGCGCGCACTTTTGTTTGTTTTTCTTTTGGCAAAACCTACCATTGTACCGGTTGGAAATTAGGTTATTGTATTGCTCCTGAAAATATCATGAAGGAATATCGCAAAGTGCATCAGTTTAATGCCTTTGGATGTGATACACCCAAACAAATAGCGATAGCGGAGTATATGACGAATAAGGAAGCCTATTTATCTATAGGTGCCATGTACCAAGAAAAAAGAGATTACTTAAGGGGCTTATTGGACAATACTAAATTTGTGCGCCTGCCTTCCTCGGGTTCCTATTTTGAAAGTTATCGTTATGATACAATTTCATATGAACCAGATACCATATTTGCGGAACGATTGGTCAAGGACTATGGTATTGCTGTTGTTCCAATGTCTGCTTTTTATCAAAAGTCCACCGATCATAAAGTGATTCGTTTGTGTTTCGCTAAAGTCAAAGAAACATTGGATGCCGCTGCAGCTTGTTTGCAAAAGGTTCATTAACTTTAAATCCAACAATTAATATTTAATTAGGAATGCAAGATATACGTGTGTCCTTTCAACAGTTATTTAATACACCTGCTTCCTTAGTCGTGCAATCACCCGGACGCATTAATTTAATAGGCGAACACACGGACTATAACAATGGTTTTGTATTACCCGCCGCTATTGATAAAAGTGTGCAAGTAGCCATTGCAAAACGAACGGATGGCGCAATACACATGCATGCGATTGATTTACAGGAAAGCGTAATTGTACCTGCTTTTGGTATTCAACCACATGCAACCAATTGGGTGAATTATATCATTGGCGTGGTCGCACAGGTACAAAAATATAATGTTAACGCATCAAGGAACACTGCCACCCATGAACTTGATAACGGTTTTGATATTTGTATACAAGGCGATATCCCTATTGGTGCTGGCTTATCAAGCTCGGCAGCGGTGGAGTGTGCTGTTATTTTTGCATTGAATGAAATGTATCAGCTGGGTTTAAGTACCATGCAAATGGCGTTAATGACACAGCAATCGGAACATGAGTTTGCAGGTGTTAAATGTGGTATCATGGATATGTTTGCTAGTTTACATGGGAAAAGTAATCAAGTCATGCTATTGGATTGTGGAAGTTTACAACACAGTTATTATCCTTTGGATTTAAAGGACTATCAAATTGTTTTATTTGATACACAAATCAAACATGCATTAGCTTCTTCCGAATACAATACGCGTCGTTTGGAATGCGAACAGGGTGTTGGAATTTTACAAAAAAAATACCCGTCGATTAAAACTTTACGTGATGCTAATAAGCAACAAGTGGATGAACTATTAAAAACAGAGGCAACCTTAATTGGCACTAAAGTATATAACCGATGTAAATATGTGGTAGATGAAATTGAACGCGTGCAATTAGCGGTAAAGGATCTTTTGGCTGCTGATATCAACGCCTTTGGTCAAAAAATGTATGAAACACACGAAGGCTTATCTAAATTATATGAAGTGAGTTGCCCGGAATTGGACATTTTAGTCAATGCGGTCAAGGATAATCCCCATGTATTAGGCGCAAGGATGATGGGTGGTGGGTTTGGGGGTTGTACCATTAATATTATTAAAAAATCTGAAGTGCAAGCAATCATTAATACGGTTGCTGATATTTACGCACAACAAACAGCACATACCTTAAAAGTGCATCAAGTAAAAATTGCCCAAGGAACTCACATAAAATAATTATATTACAGAGGGTATTAAAAATAGCCCCATCTTACTTTATAGTTAATTTAAATATTTATGTCAAAAAAAGTACTACAAGGTTTTATTTTAATGCTTGTGATTTCATTTTTCAATCAAGCATGTTCCTCCAACAATACAAATACTATGGACACTACTATTAAGTTGACCACCCAAGCTTATGGTGAATTTGAGGGGCAACCCATTACGGAATACACATTAACCAACGCGCATGGCATGCAAGTAGGCATTATTAATTATGGCGGCGCACTCACAAAAATTATTACACAAGCAAAGGACAGTAGTTGGGGGGATGTATTAACGGGTTATGATTCTCTAAGCGGTTTTACACAAACAGCCAATCCTTATTTTGGTGCGTTGATTGGTCGCTATGCCAATCGTATTGCAAAAGGTACATATAAAGTAGATGGCGTTGAATATCATGCTGCATTGAATAATAATGGACAATCATTGCATGGCGGATTAAAAGGGTTTGATAAGGTAGTATGGACGGCCAAGCCATTAGCGGGGGATAGTAGTATTCAATTAAATTACGAAAGCAAGCACGGAGAGGAAGGCTATCCAGGAAATTTAAAAGTACAGGTGGTGTATACCTTAACCGCGGATAATGGAATCAAAATAGAGTATACTGCAACCACAGATAAAACCACCGTGATAAATTTAACCAACCACGCTTATTTTAATTTATCTACTGGAAAGTCACTAACGATTAAGGATCATGTTTTGCAAATAAATGCAAATCAATATACACCGGTGGACAGCTTGCTTATTCCTACAGGTGAGTCCTTGGATGTGAAAGGCACGCCAATGGATTTTACACAAGCCAAGCGTATTGGAGATGACCTTGATAAAGTTGCAGGGGGATATGATCATAATTGGATATTAAATAAATCGGAAGGTTTACAAGAAGTTGCTAATGTATATGATCCTTTGACAGGTCGCAGTTTAACGGTATTGACGACAGAGCCAGGGTTACAATTTTATTCTGGTAATTTTTTAGATGGTACATTAATGCATACTAAAAATGGTATTCAATATATTAAGCATGGTGCATTGACCTTGGAAACACAACATTTCCCCGATGCGCCCAATCAATCAAAATTTCCAACTACTTTATTAAAGCCAGGAGAAACTTATACGCATACCACTGTTTATAAGTTCGCAACAAAATAACCAAAACCAACCCAATCGATTACGTATGAATTATCAATTAAGCACCTTAGATTACATCGTATTTCTTGTCTATTTTATTTTGATCCTATCTTATGGATATTACATTTATAAAAAAAGACACACCAAAGAACAAGATTCAAAAGCATTCTTTTTAGCGGAAGGATCTTTAACCTGGTGGGCGATTGGTGCTTCTCTTATTGCCTCTAATATATCAGCGGAGCAATTCATCGGCATGAGTGGTAATGGATATTTTGTTGGTATTGCCGTATCCGCCTATGAGTGGATAGCCGCATTGGGGTTGGTGATTATTGCGGTATGGTTT